>JAFXOI010000022.1 GCA_017528825.1 Elusimicrobiaceae bacterium
AAATTTATCAGTGTGCCGATTATCGGGGTGACTATTTGTTTAACTATTGCCAACTTGGGCAGTAGCGGTACGCAGAAATCTCTTTGGAAACGTACCTTAGGATATACGTTAGCTACCACGCTTGTAGCGGCCGGAGTGGGGGCGGCCCTGTATTATTTCTTCCCGCCGGATAATGTGTCCACTGTTTCGGGTACGCTGCCTACCGGGTTAGAGGCAACCGGCGGATATTTAGAGTATTTTGTAAAGGTGATTCCCGATAATGCGCTGGCACCTTTTGTACAAGGCAATGTACTCAGCGTGTTGCTCGTGGCGGTGGTGGTAGGGATTGCCATTCGGTATATTACAGAAAAAGCGGCTCAACAAACTATTCTCCAGTTTTTAAGTGCCGTGCAATCGATTCTATTTTTCATTGTCAAAGGAATTATCGCACTGCTCCCCTTAGGCATTTTTGGATTTGCATCTATTTGCACGCGGGATTTTGCAGGGGGAATTGCCTTGAATGGACTGGGCAAGTATTTCTTAATTGTCGTATCTTCTAATTTAATCCAAGGACTGATTGTACTGCCGTTACTGCTGGCGGTAAGACGGATTAATCCGTTCAAGACGATGCGCAATATGTATCAGGCTTTAATGGTGGCTTTCTTTTCTAAGTCTTCAGCCGGTACATTACCCGTTACTATGGCCTGCGCCGAAAAACAAAATAACATTCATCCTAAGGTGGCACGTTTTGTGTTGCCTATTTGCACGACAATTAATATGAACGGGTGTGCTTCTTTTATTTTAATTACGGTAGTATATTTAATGCAAAATAACGGAGCGGTAATCACCCTGCCTACCTTACTGATATGGGTGTTAATTGCGTCGGTGGCGGCGATTGGGAATGCGGGCGTTCCGATGGGCTGTTACTTTTTATCGGCGAGTTTGCTTTCTTCGATGAATGTTCCTATTCAATTGTTAGGAATTATTTTACCGTTTTATACGGTGCTTGATATGGTGGAAACATCTCTAAATGTGTGGTCGGATTCGTGCGTGGCCACATTAGTAAACCAAGATGTACAGGCTGCCTTGGAAAAAGAAGAGTAGAACATCGCGTGATTTGAATGGACACAAAAAAACTCCCCACCTAGGTGGGGAGTTTTTATAGTAGATGTTAACGTCCGGTAACGATATGCCAAATAGCTGTTTTGGACACTAATTGTTTGTGAGCGGCTTTTTCTTGCAGTTCTTGCAAGGAAATGCCCGGGTTGTCCTTGTACAGTTGTTTGAACAATGCGCGAATTTCCGGTCCGACATGATATCGACGTGCCAACGGATGTTCATCGGAAGGCTTAGCGGAGGTAATCCGTAACTTCCAGTTAGACAACGTGGAACGTGAGATGGAATACTTTTCACAAAGAGACTTCCATCCGTGCTTTTGGTAGAACTTCCAAATAGCTTCTTTTTCTTTGAGTGTTCTAATGTTATATTTTGCCATAGAAGTATTGTGCCATTTTTTTAAAATAGATGTCAAGTAAATTTTTATAAAAAAATAATTAGATAGTATATCAACGACGGAGGGGGGATCCTTTCGCTCGGTTTGCCTTTGTTAATGGGACAAGCGCGTATTTTGTATGACCTGTCTAACGCGTAGCAGGTGCGCCGCCGCCACGGACAGCTCTTCAATTCCCATTTTCAAAAAGGTTTCTGTTAAGGATGTATCAGCGGCTAATTCTCCGCAAATGCCCACCCATTTTCCCGCCGCATGTGCGTTTCGTGCGGTATATTCGATTAGTTTTAATACCGCCGGATGATGCGTGTCTGTAAAAGCAAGTAAGTTTGGATTTTGTCTGTCTAAAGCACAAGTATATTGAATCAAATCATTGGTGCCTATGCTGAAAAAATCTACCAGCGGAGCCAGTTGCTCACTAATCAGCGCAGCGGCAGGTGTTTCAATCATAATTCCAACGGGAACTGTCTTACAAAAAGGGATAGATTCTTGTTGTAATTGGGTTTTTACTTCTTCCAAAATAGCAAGCGTTTGTTTCACTTCGGAAAGAGAAGTAATCATGGGGAACATAATGGCCATATTTCCAAAGGCAGAAGCCCGCAGTAGCGCTCGCAATTGGGTTTTCAGTAAGTCGGTGCGCGTTAAACACAAGCGAATGGCCCGCAGTCCTAACGCCGGGTTTTCCTCGTTAGGGAGTTGAAAATAGGGGGCTGTTTTATCAGCTCCTATATCCAGCGTACGGAAGATAATTTGTTTGCCGTTGATGAGTTGCACGGCTTGGCGGTACACGTCAAACAACTCTTCTTCGGTCGGATAAGTGGAGGACTGCAGATAAAACAACTCCGTACGGAAAAGACCTACTCCGCGCGCATCCGCTTGCAAAGCTGTCTGCAGTTCGCCAAGACTACTGACATTGGCGTATAATCGTACCAAAGTCCCATCTTGGGTTTGGTCTGGCGTTCCTTTTAATTTTTCCAAGGCTTGTGCTGTTTTTTGTTGCTGATCAAGCAATTGACGGGCGTGGTGTAAAGTTTCTTCATCGGGAGAAAGAATCAAGATACCGTGTTCTCCGTCCAAAATAGCTGTTTGACCGTTTGTGGCGTGTCGTAACATCTCTTCACCAACTCCCACCACGGCGGCCAGTCCTTGGGTGCGCGCTAAAATAGAGGCGTGAGAATTGCTGGTTCCTTGGGCGGTGGCAAAGCCTAATAATAAATTCGGCGGAACCGATAAAAGCTGGCTGGGAACTAAATCTTTGGCCAGTAGGATGGAGGGTTCTTGTAAGGTGATATGTTGTGAAACGTGACATAAAATGCGCAGCAGACGTTGGGAAATATCTTGCACATCGGCGGCGCGAGCTTTCATGTACTCATCGTCCATGTCCGCAAATATACGGGCAAAACGCTGTCCCGTTTTTTCTACAGCTTGTGCGGCATTCTCTTTTTCTTGTGCGATTAACGTATGAACACTTTCAATATAGTCCGCATCTTCGAGCATCATTTGATGGATATCAAAAATCGCCGCACTTTCTTCTCCGGTTTGCACGAGCGCTTGCTGATATAACTCTTTTAACTGTATTTTGGCTTGTTGACGGGCCTTTTCAAAATGAGTAATTTCCGCTTCGGTATCGGTTATTTTATGGGTAGGAACATGGAACTGCTCGTCCGGTACACAATAGATCGGACCTATTACTATTTTGGGGAACACGCCCGTGGCTTGCCATTTTTTCATGTGATTATAAATGTTCCTTAAAGCAAGTTTCTAAAGCGGCGGCCGCTTGTTCTTCATCCGGTCCTTCCACCTGTATGGTTAAATGGTCGCCTTGTTTGGCTCCCAGCGCCATGACGGAAAAAATGCGTTTTAGGTCGCCTGTTTTATCTCCCTTAAGGATGCGGACGGTACTTTGAAAAGTCATGGCTTGTTTGACTAATACACCGGCCGGTCTGGCGTGAATTCCGGCGGGATCTTGAATGACAAATGAGAATTCTTTCATAAAAACTCCTTGTTACGAATTTGTTGAAATTGGTTTTTTAAGTAGAGCCAATAAGACCATTCCCACTATGGATCCTAGGGATATAGCGGTCATAAATCCACCGGCGTGCGTGATGATTCCTATCACAAAAAGTCCACCGTGTGGCGCCGGAAGGCCACATCCAAAATACATACTTAACGCACCGGCTACCGCCGCTCCTACCGCACAAGCCGGGATGACTCGTAACGGGTCGGCTGCGGCAAACGGAATGGCTCCTTCCGTGATAAAAGAAAATCCCATAATAAAATTTCCTACCGTGGTTTGACGTTCCTGCTGGGTGTAACGATTTCTGAAAAATAAAGTGCTTAAGGCAATCGCTAATGGCGGTACCATACCGCCCGCCATGACGGCGGCCATAATGTCATATTGAGCACTGGCCAGTGCCGCTGTACCAAACACGTAGGCGGTTTTGTTAATAGGGCCCCCAAAGTCAATTGACATCATGCCTCCCAGTATAAATCCCAATAATACCTTGCTACCGGTGGAAAGACCGGCTAAGAAATGTGTGATGGTGGTGTTTAACCAAGCCATGGGAGGATTGACCACAAAGACCATGATCGCGCCTATTGCTAAAATACCTAGCACCGGATAAATGAGGATGGGTTTAATTCCCTCTAGCGATGTCGGCAATTTGGCGCTTGCTTTTTTCAATGCCAAAATAATATATCCGGCAATAAATCCGGCGGCTAAAGCCCCCAGAAAACCGGAGGGTTGCCATAGTTCTTGCGGCAAGGAAAGGGAAAATCCTGTTTTGGCCAGCAGACCGCCTACCATGCCGGGCATTAGAGCCGGCCGGTCCGCGATTGCGGCGGCAATAAATCCTGCCAAAATGGGGAACATCATCCCAAAGGCTAGGCCACCCACTTGATTGAGAAAAGAGGCCAAAGGCGTGCCAGTGCCAAACTGAGCTGTACCTGCGTGTGCACCATCTAATAAAAAGGAGAGTGCTACTAAAATGCCGCCATCAATCACAAAAGGCAACATATGAGAAACCCCGTTCATCAAGTGCTTGTAAATGTCATGCAAAATAGAATGTTTCTCGACGGTGGCAGGAACAGCAGAAGCGGTTGCGTGAAAAACGGGTAGTGGTCCTTGCAAGGCCTGTTTTAACAATTCTGCGGGATGGTGGATGCCGTCAGCCACTTTGGTAAATAGAACCTTTTTTCCGTTGAAACGGTTTATTTCCACGGCTTTGTCTGCTGCCACAATAATGGCTTTAGCAGAGGCAATTTCTTCGGCTGAGAGCGGATTTTTAATTCCGCTGGAGCCATTCGTTTCCACTTTGAGCGAAATGCCGGCTTTTTGGGCGGCCTTTTCCAAGGCTTCTGCCGCCATAAACGTATGGGCAATTCCGGTGGGGCAAGCGGTGACGGCTAACAAGTCGTACATGTGGGGGGAAGACTCCGATTGACTTTCTTCCGGAAAAGCTTCCTTTTCCGCCCGGTCAATTGCTTGTAAGAATTCCGTAGCGTTTTGTGATTGTAATAAGTGTGTACGGAACGTTT
Source organism: Elusimicrobiaceae bacterium (assembly GCA_017528825.1). Classification (NCBI taxonomy): domain Bacteria; kingdom Pseudomonadati; phylum Elusimicrobiota; class Elusimicrobia; order Elusimicrobiales; family Elusimicrobiaceae; species Elusimicrobiaceae bacterium. The sequence goes on from JAFXOI010000022.1 coordinate 5,024, forward strand.
CATTCATGAGCAAGGTGGACAGGCGACTTAATAAATCAATATGTGTGTTATCGGCGTGCTCGGGCGCGGCAATTAAAAACAATAATTTTACCGGAGCTCCGTCTAATGCATCAAAATCTACTCCATCCGGTACTGTCATGGCCGCTAAACCTGCTTTGCGTACGGCCGCTGTTTTAGCGTGAGGAATTGCAATCCCTTCTCCTACGCCGGTGCTGCTTTCTTGTTCGCGTGCTAAAACTGCTTGACGATATCCTTCCAAATCGGCCACATTTCCCTGAGCATTCATTAATTGGGTAATTTGGTGTAAAACATCTGCTTTATCATTTGCTTTGGCACCTAAACAGATTCCGGCCGGGGTAATTAAATCCGTAATTTTCATACAAGCTCCTTATGTTTGGGCGGGATAAACGTTAAAATATCTTTTCGTTCCGGCAACCATTCTTGTTGTACACAAGCACCTCCGGCGGCTAAAGCCCATTGCAAAGCGGTGGCATAATCGCAGGAGTGTAACCAACCGGCTAAAAAGCCGGCCACCATACTGTCTCCGGCGCCGACAGAGTTGATAACAGGGGCAGTCAGTTTAACAGCCGGGGCTTTGAAGGTATTTCCGTCGGAAGTGACTAACAAAGCTCCTTGTGCTCCGCGGGATACCAGAACGTTTTGTGCTCCTAATTGTTGCGCTTTTTTGGCGTATTGCAATACGTCTTCTTCCGTTTGTATTTTCGCGTCAAACAGATTGGCCAACTCTTCTTCATTGGGTTTAATTAAGAAAGGATGATAGGAAAGCGTGTGGTGCAAAAGCGGCCCTACTGCGTCTACTACGCAAAGTACGCCAAGCGGTTGTACTTGCTGTAAAATTTGCGCGTAAATAGAAGGGGCCACATCGGCAGGAACCGCACCGGACAAAACCAATACATCCCCCGATTTTAATGCATTTAATTTTTGCAATAAATGTTGAAGATAGACGGGTTCAATATGCGGTCCGCGGCCGTTGATGTCGCTTTCCTGTGTAGATTTAATTTTAACGTTGATGCGATTTTGTCCTTTAGGCAAGCAAATAAAATCGGTATGCGAAATATGTCCTTGCAAAAGAGATAGAAGTGCTTGCCCGGTATGACCGGCGCAAAATCCAAGTGCCGTGCACGGAAAACCCAAACGCTCCAATACTACGGCCACATTGATTCCTTTTCCGCCGGGCAGGATGTTTTCTTTTACTGCACGGCTAACACCACCCAACTGTAAGCTGGGCACGAACATAATGTAATCTAACGACGGATTAAGGGTGACGGTATAAATCATATTTATACGGTGTATAATTCCTTTCTAAGGGTAAGTAAATTATATAAATTCTTCCTGCGCTGTCCAAGGGGGGTAATATGAGCAATGTATTAAACAGATACTTCGAATAAGAAAAAAGTCAGAATGTGTGGAATTGTGATTGCCAACATTAAGTCAGTTATGATAAACTAGTGGTAGATTTTGTGCCTTAAGAATGAATGCAATAGTATAAAAATCGAAGAGGAGATAAACAATCATAGACAAGCCTTAAATGTGGTTTGATTACAATTTGAATACTGTTTTTGGTTGTCTAAATTAATTTAGACATCACTTGTGCGTAAGCATAGGAGATTGGGAACCAAAAACAGTCGCTATTTGCTAGTAGGAACGGACTAATTACCCGGGCTTACTAGCATTAATCCTGTATTAATAGCTATTAATACGGGTAGGCGACTGTTTATTTGTGTGATCCCAATCTCGCAAATAGCAGTCGCCTTTTTTGTTGGAAAATTGATAGAAGAACCGAAAGTAAGGTCACCCCTGTTGTGCTTTAGGCGTGTCGTTCTTTGCATTTCCTCAAAAACAGACATATTGCCAGTGATGTCTAAAATGACAATTTACAAAATAGCTCTGTTGAACAGGAGGAAATATGTTTATAGAAAAGGCCAAAAAACTTATTAACCGTCATACAGTCATTTCATTTGATATTTTTGATACTTTACTTATACGTCCTTATTTGCGCCCCACGGATCTATTTGTCCACTTAGAAAAATTAAATCAACTACCGGGTTTTGAGACGCGCCGTCGGTTGGCTGAAAGAACTGCCCGTCATAAACGTCCCGAAGGAGAAGATGTTAATTTAGACGAAATTTATGCCGAATTGTCCGGCCCGGATGTTGCGCTAAAACAACAGGAACTAGATTTGGAACGCCAAACTTTACAACCTAATCCAGCCTTACTAATGCTGTTTCGCTATGCCAAACAGCAAGGCAAACGAATTATTATTGTCTCCGATATGTATCTGCCGGCTGATTTCTTAGAGCAAGTATTACGTGAAAAAGGATTTGACGGTTTTGAAAAGTTATATGTTTCTAACCGACCACGTAAACAAAAGGGTTACGGTACGCTATATTATCACGTAGAACAAGACTTGCACCTTGATCCCAAAACTATTTTACATATTGGAGATAACCGTCGTTCAGATGTGCGGTGCGCTAAAAAAGCGGGTTGGCATGCTTTACACATTCCATCCTTACAAGAACGCTATTTTCAAAAGTATCCGCTTCTTCTGAAATTTTGGAAGCAGCACCCCAGTTTTGATGCATCAGTGACTTTGGGGTTACTGATATGGAAAGAAGCACAAGGAATTCTCTCCCCTTACTTTGAGCGGTTGGGATATAAAATTGGCGGCCCCGCCTCTTATGGTTTTACCAGGTGGATTGAAAAACAAGCCACCGCTCGCCATATTCCTACCTTGCTTTTTGTAGCGCGCGACGGATATACGTTACAAAAAGTATTTCAAACATTTGATAATCCGCACATTCAAGCTCACTATGTGTATGCCCTGCGATTTTTAAATAATATCTGTAGGTTGGATTATCCGCCTACATCCATGGGACAGATGAAAACTATTTTGCGGCACTTTGCGAATAAATCTGATGCATTTCGTTCGCTGTTACCTGCTCACCCGATGAATAAAGCTCAAACTCATCGTTTTATTCAAGATCATTTACCTTTGCTTACCCAACTTTCCAAACAGGAACTATCTAATTACAGGAATTATCTTTCTGCCTATTATCAACCAGGGAAGCCAGTGGGAGCGATTGATAGCGTTACTTCTTTTTTTTCTTCGCAAAAACTCATTGAGGCCGCCGTTGGGGTAGAACAAGTAACCGGATATTATTGGGGAGTGACACCTACTCCAGAAATGCCATCCCATCGTTTTGAAGCTTTTTTGCCGCACGGAGAATTGAAACAGCATCATGAGATTTTTACACATTGTTGGCCATTTATGGAATTCCTATTTACGGCCCCGCAACCGCCTATTAAAAACATCACGCCAGACGGCAGTCCCCTCTACGACTCTCATATCCCTGCCCAAGAGGAAGCCCGCATTGCCGCTTATGAAACCCTTAGCAACGGGATGTTGGCATTTGCTAATGATGTCAAACACATTTTTAAGGGAAAGGATATTTTCTTAACGGGTCATTTCCTAGTGCAATGGATTAACTGGTTTTTGCTTCACCCTACACGAGAAGATAGAAAAGAAATGGCCGTTATTTTTCATGCTAGCGGCAGTGAACACCAAGAATATGAACCCTTGCTTAGTTTCCAACCATCAATTCGGCAAATTCTATCTTCGGTAAAACACTATATTCGCTGTGCTAAACAAGTATATTGGAAGACTCCGTTTCAATTCTGCTTAACCTGTTTGCTGTCTCCCGTTGCTTCCAGGAGGATAGCCGATAAACATTTTGTATTGTATTTCTTTCCGCGTTTGCGTAAACAATACGCGCGCAAGGATATGACAATCGGCCGTTATACTTTTTCAATAGTTTGGGGCAAGAGACAAGAGTAAATCTTGTAACACTATAAAATAAAAAACCGCCGAAAGGCGGTTTTATAATTTACCGGGGAAGGGACTTCCCTGCGGTCAATTTCTTTACGGAAATTGCCTCCGGGCCGGCCCTCACGGTTTTTGCCTTTCGTGCTTGCTTGCGCGCGCACTCAAACAAAAACATCGCTCCGGGCTTCAATTCCCTTACGTGCACCAAGCAGTTGGTGCACTCCCCAACTAAAAATAAAAACCTGCTTAAAAGCAGGTTTTATATTTTTACCGGGGAAGGGACTTGAACCCTTAAGCCCGTGCGGGCAATAGTTTTTGAGACTATCCTGTATACCAATTCCAGCACCCCGGCATGAAATTGATACAATTATTATAGCAGTTTTCGTACGAAAGCACAACTTTTATGTGCCTAAGGAAAAAGATATGTGGGTCATTTTAGCATTCATTTCGGCTTTATTTTTGGGTTTGTATGAGGCAACGAAAAAACGAGCGTTACAACAATGTTCGGTGTTTGGTGTGTTGTGGGGGAGTAGTTTGGTTGCTACCCTTTTATTTTTGCCTGTAATTATCATTAGTTGGAGTGGCGCAGAGTGGCTGGAGGGGAGTATTTTACAAATTCCGCGTGGTACGTGGCTGATGCATGGCGGTGTGGCGGTAAAAGCGATGATTGTGCTTGCCTCGTGGGGATGCGGATATATGGGGCTAAAACATTTACCGATTACGTTAGCCGCGCCGATAGATGCTTTGCGGCCCGTGCCGGTATTATTGGGAGCATTTTTTATATTTGCGGAGCGCCCCAATGGGTATCAATGGACCGGTATTTTTATTTTGTTATTAGCACTGTATCTGTTGGGCCGAAGCGGGCAGAAAGAAGGGATACATTTTCGCAGTAATGTGTGGGTGTGGCTTGTTGGCGCGGGTACCTTATTGGCCGCAGCCAGCGGTTTGTATGACAAATTTCTGATTTTTTAGTATAATTTGAAAAATCAGATCCCGGCCTGCGTTATTTTGTAGAAAACACACACGGTCATCCCGCAGTGTCGTAGTGCGGGATATAAGTAGTTTTGCAGAGGCCTATACCCCGCACAGAAACCTTGCGAGGTGACGGCAGAAAAAAGGAGGATGTATGAAAAAAGGGTTTACCTTGATTGAATTATTGGTAGTTGTGCTTATTATCGGCGTCTTATCAGCCATTGCTCTGCCGTAATATCAACGTGCGGTGTATAAAGCACGCGCGATGGAGCAATTAATTAATATACGTGCGGTAAAAGATGCATTGGATCGTTGGCTTATGGAAAATGGCGAGTCAGCAACGCCCACTTTGGATGCCTTAGATATTACCCTACCTCCCAATTCAGAAAATTTTACAATTGGGGTGTCAAAATATTCGAATGTGGGAATTTATGCTTCTACCAGCAATAATACTATGGAAGATAATCGTTTTGTAATTCGTTATTTTGCCACATGTGTATACCCCGAGTATGTCAGAAAAATTGTTTGTGTGGGTGAGGGAGATGCCGGGGAAAAAATCTGTAAAGATATAGGCGGCACGGGCGAACATAACTACAAATTTATATCCGGCCAAAAAGCATATTATTTGAACTGACATAAAAAAAGCCCTTGCAAGTGCAAGGGCTTTTTTCACGTATCTTAAAACCTTAACATCGAAGTGTAATTCTTGAGGCGTTTTTCAATCTCGTTTTGGCGTGCGGAAGCAAGGCGCTTAACGCTAAACGACTCAATGGTAAAGGATGCCATCACATTCCCGATCATCATAGCACGTTTGATGGCAGACAAAGAGTCCCACTTGCGCAAACTGGCCAAATAGCCCGTCGCACCGCCTCCAAAGGTATCGCCCGCGCCGGTGGTATCATGCACCCCTTCAAGCACGTACGGCGGAAATTGCACAATACCTAATTTGCTCACAAGCATAGACCCGTTGGGCCCTAATTTGATAATGACGTGCTTGGCACCCATTTTCAAGATTTTTTTGCCGGCCGTAATCAAATTATAGGTGCCGGTTAATTGACGCGCTTCGGCTTCATTTAAGAAAAACAAATCCGTTTTTTTCAGCACTTTGAGTAGCGCAGCTTTTTTGGAAGAAATCCAATAATTCATCGTATCGCAAGCGACGAGTTTCGGGTTTTTGACTTGTTTCAAAACAGATAACTGTAACTCCGGATCAATGTTAGCCAAAAAAACTGCTTTGGCCTCTTTTTGCTCTTCACTTAAGATAGGATTAAAATCTTGAAATACATTTAATTCCGTAAATTTGGTGGTGGCATTTTTGAGGTCTTTGTCATAACTGCCTCCCCAATGGAAGGTTTTACCTTCTTTGACCTGTAAGCCGGTCAAATCTATTCCGCGTTTCTTAAACGGGGCGCGATCTTTAGCCGCGAAATCCGTTCCTACTACTGCGACAATAGACGGACAGGAAAAATAACTGGCAGAAATAGAAGAATAACTGGCCGCCCCGCCCAGCACACGCTCAGCACGGCCGTAGGCGTTTTCTATACTGTCAAACGCGACAGATCCCACTACTAGTACTTTACTTTTCATGATGCTTGTTCTTTTAAGAAGGTCTTAATTTCTACTCGGCTGTTGAAATCATCAAAGAAAGCTTTTTGGGCAGTTTCCATTTTAGTTTCAAACAGTTGTTTTTCGAAATCCTTTTTATTCTGCTCAAAATTTTTCATGTTTCCGTTTTGAGTTTGATACGCATAGCGTACCTCTTCCGGCGTTAATTTATAGATGGAGAATAACGCCATGCGGAAGCGATCTGCCAGTTTGCTGCGGCGGATTTGTTCTTCAAACTGAGCGGGATTCATGCCCAATTGATGCTTGAGTACCTGTTCATAGGCCACTTTGTTAAATTGACCATTTTGATTAAAGGGAGGAGCTGAATGAATTTCTAACGCAATTTCATAGTCAGATACCGACATACCAAATTCGCGGGCCGCTTGGTTGAGAACTTCTTCGCTGATAAGTCCGCTGAGGGCTTGTTGGGTTAGATATTGATTCATATTTTCATCTACATCTACGCCGTTGTTACGCAAGGCACGCGCTTGAGCGTCCGTAGCTTTTTGTAAAGTACGATACGTGATAGGGGTAGAACCCACCATCGCTGCATTGGTATTGAAAACTCCTCTGGAATAGGAACCTAGTCCAATATATCCGATACTGGCAATGAAAAATGCCAGCGTAATAATTAAGATTGATTTTTTGTATTTGATTAAGAAAGAGATCATACGTCAAAACTCCTTATTGTTTATCTGTATCATCGGCGGGTGAGGACATTTCTGCTCCGCCAATTTTACACATGCCTTCAATCCGTCCGCCTTCTTCTACGATCATTTTTTGGGCGCGGATATCTCCTTTGATAGAGGCCTTGGCTAACACTTCCAACATTTCTGCGCACACATTGCCTTCAATGTCTCCGCCACAAACAACGGTGTGTCCGGTTACATCGCCGGTAATTTTGCCGCCTTCTCCTACTATGACCTGACGTGCATTATCCACCGATCCTGCCAAGTGACCGTCTACGCGCAAAGAACCTTGCACGCTTAGTGTCCCTTGGAAATAGCATTCCGCGCTGACAATAGAAAAATGTTCGCCGGAAGCAAAATCCGAATCTTTTTTTAAAAAACCCATCGTTTTCCTCCTAAATTTATTTAAAATAGTTTCGTGGATTAACGGGTTGACCGTCTTTCCATACTTCATAATGCAAATGTGTTCCGGTACTGCGCCCGGTGGTGCCCATAAAGGCAATAGGCTGCCCCCGTTTTACCCGTTCTCCTTCCTTGACCTTAATGCCGGTGGCATGTGCATACAAGGTGGAATAACCAAGCCCATGATCTATCAGTACCGCTTGTCCGTATCCATTTACCCAACCGGTGTGACGCACTACTCCGTCTGCCGTGGCGACAATCGGGCTATCGGGCTGACTGACAAAATCCAGTCCATTGTGCATGCGGCCGATTGGTTTACCAAACGGATCGCGGCGGTATCCAAAACCGGAGCTGATTCTCCCTGTAGAAGGTCGAATAGATGGCGTGGAATGGCTGCCTTCCATTTGGTTGGCGTAGTACCATGCAATTTCCTGAAAAGAAGCCAAACGTTCTTGGGCTTCCTGTTGCATGCTTTCTATATAATTTTCAAATTCTTCCGTATCGAAATCTTTCAAATCTGCGCTAAACAATTTTTGAGCCCGTTGTTCTGCTTGTTGATTTTTCTCTTCTAATACTTTGGGCAGATTAATAAACTTTCCGCCGGGCATGCCCAACATTTGCCGCATTTGTTGCTCAGTGGTTTGAGTTAAGTCCAAATACTTACGGCCTCGTTCCAATTCGTCGGCAATTAAATGCAGTTTCACGCGCATTAATTGGTTATCAGCTTTGGTGATCTGATAATCATAGGCCCGGCTCCACAGCCACAAAGCCCCTAACGTAAGCCCCAGCCAAACGACGAGCAATACCACTAAGGTAATTCCCGTTACTTTTATCTTTTTAGATCCACCCGCCCGCGGCATAAAAATAATATCGATACGATCACTTAAAAAGCGGGTCCATGTTCTCTTGGCCATACTCTTTTATTCTATCATATAAAGGCCCTGCCAGGCACAGCCTGTGCATTATTTTTTTGTTTTGCGCGGTTTCTTTTTTCCTTTAACTGGTGTAGCAGGCGCAGAGGGGGCATAAAATTGCAAAATTCCTTCGTAAATAGCTTGTGCAAACATTTCGCGTCCTTGGGGGCTCATGACCAGTTCTTCTTGTTCCGGCAAAATCATAAAAGCATTTTCAATTAAGATGCTGGGCATTTCCGAAATACGCGGAATGAATAAAACATTATTGGCAATCAGGCCATTGTCTGCCAATGGGATATGTTTGTTAAAAGATTGATACACACTGTTAGCCAGTTGGAAACTGTGAGGATAGGTGTAATAAATGGAATACCCGCGCGGATAAGCCATGGGATTAGCGGTATCAGGTAATGCGTTATGGTGCAAGCTGACAAAAATATGGGCCTTTTCATCCATCGCTTTTTGATAACGCTGCGGTAAAGATATGTGATTGTCTGCTTGGCGTGTCATGATAACCGTAGCCCCGGCAGCTTCTAATTTCGGTTTTAAGACTTCAGCTAAAGCCAAATTAGCTTCATATTCCAAAAAACCGGAAGGACTTACCAAACCGTCATATGGCGGTACACGTTTGGGGCTGTGTCCGGCATCCAGTAAAACACGAACCTCCGCCAAGGGTTTTTGGTCAGTAGGAGTATGCTCCGGAGCGTGGTATAGATCTAACACAAATTGGCTTCCGTTGTAGTGGTAGCCATGTCCCCACGGGGTTGTGCCTTTTTTGAAATATAAAACGAAGGGAAGTACTCCGTTTTTGGATCCTTTCCATTCGATGCGGTCCAGTAGAGGGGAAGTGGCATCAAAGTTAAAATTTTCTTCCAGTTGATCCGAATAATAAAAGGTAATTTCCATTCGGTTATTAAATTCATGAACCGAAACCGGTACCGGATGCATACCCTCCCAGCGAACTTGGGTTCGTTCCGTAGTTGCTACGGTAGAAATATCTGAAATAATGTTAACCGGCAAGGTGTGTGCAGAGCCCACCGCTACTTTTTTTTCTTCTATCCAAGCCGATTCTCCGTTTCCTAAATGCAGTCGGTACAAGCCGTTATTACGTCCATCGATTTGCACTTGTCCGAAGGCACGGTAAAAGGGATATAGACTGCCTTGATGTACCGGTAATTGACGTACTTTAGTGCCCTCCTCTTTAATGCGCGCAGTATAAAGGGGATCTGTGATATCTAAAATTTTGACACGTTGTTTGGCAGTTATCTTTGCGTGAGTGTGGGTAGCCGGATCCACCATTTTATAAGTAATTTTAGCGGAGCGTGGTTTTTCTTTGTCGCGAATCACATATTTAGTTTGATACCGCCCCGGCGTGCGTGAGCTCTCCTTAAGCGTAATTTTTTTACCTCCCTTTAGTCCGTTAATTTCGGCTGTCACACGGGCATGCGGTGTGCCGCGGACAGAGAGCTCCAACGTATCTCCCGGTACAACCCAAACCGGTTTAGAGGGATACACTTCTTTTTCATCAAAGCGTGCTTTTCCTGTCAATTGTTTAAGCGGTGTGCCGGGGATGCGGACATTTCGTACCGCTTGATAGGTTTTGCCCTGACTTTTTGCAGTAAGCACAAGCGCAAAAGATCCTTGTTCTACAGGTACATAAGCTATGAAAGTGCCGTTTTTATACACAGGAACTACTTGCCCGTTGATATCCAAAGTGGGATTTTCCAGATTTAATTTCCCAAAGATATAAATGTTGTTTGCACCGCGGGAAATAAGATAATTTTCTTGTGGGTGCTGGACGGTGATAGGAGCATCATCCCCCGACTGAGCAGGCAAATAAGGAGCTACCGGCAAAGGGTTGTCTTGGGCTGCCAGCGAAAGGGCTAAAAAACAAAAAATGCAAAAAACTATTTTTTTCATCGTATAAAAAATGATAACATAAAATAATGACCATGCGCGAGGATGTTGTTCAGTTTTTGGATAGTTACTTATTATCCGCCTCTGTATCAGATTGCAGCCTGAACGGTTTGCAGGTACAGGGACGCGATCAAGTACGTAAAATTGTTTTCGCCGTGTCAGCCAACATGGAGGTATTCAAACGAGCCAAGGCCACCAAAGCGGATATGATTATAGTACACCATGGTTTGTTATGGGGCCAAGAGCAAGCATTAGTCGGAATGTTTGGACGTCGTGTTGGATTTCTACTGGAGAATAAAATCAGCCTGTTAGGGTATCATTTACCTTTAGACAAGCATCCTGTGTGCGGGCACAATGCACAATTAGCCCGCGTATTAGGAGTACAAACGCTACGGCCGTTTGCCGCCTATCATGGGCAAGACATTGGCTTTTGTGGGGAAATCAATCCGGATTCATTACCGGTTATAACCCGTCGGCTGGAGCGTGTGTGTGGCGCCAAAGCATTGGTGTTGCCGTTTGGACCTAAGAAAATCCGTACCGTAGGTATTGTAAGCGGTGGCGGTTGGAGTATGATTGGTGATGCCGTGCGCTTGGGGCTGGATTTATTTGTTACAGGTTCGGTAGATGAACCGGTTCAGGAACTGTGCCGCGAAGGGAAAATTAATTGTGTGGCGTTAGGCCATTACAATTCCGAAAAAATTGGTGTAAAGGCCTTGATGGAAGTAGTTCGCAAACAGTTCTCGGTGGAGACGGAATTTATAGATGTAAAAAACCCGATTTGAGAGGAAAATATGAGTCAAGAATTATTCAAAAAAATAGATAGCTATCGTGATTTTGTCATCGATATGCAAGCCAAAATGACAGCCTGCCCGGCGGTGAGTCCGCATTTGGAAGGTGGAAAAGGGGAAGGCGCAAAAGCAGAAGTGTTACTCAAAACGCTGAAAGCTATGAAATTTGATGAAATTAAAGTAATAAACATTAAAGATAAAAAATCACCAACCGGTGTGCGCCCGAACATCGTTGCCAAATATTATGGTCAAAATCGTAAGAAAACAATTTGGGTGATGGCACATATGGACGTAGTGCCACCGGGGGATTTGAAGAAATGGAAAACCGATCCCTATAAGATAGTGGTCAAGGGTGATAAAATTTACGGCCGCGGTACTGAGGATAATCAACAAGGATTAATATCGGGGTTGCTGGCTATAAAAGCGATGATGGATTTAGGCATTCGTCCGCCGGTGAACTATGCTTTACTGCTTAACGCCGATGAAGAAATCGGCAGCCAGTTTGGCATTGTATCCATTTTGAAACAGCACGCCAACATTTTTGGCAAGCAAGATAGTTTTATTGTGCCGGACGGTGGTAACTCCGAAGGGACCATGGTGGAAATTGCCGAAAAAAATATGTTATGGTTAAAAATTACCACGACGGGAAAACAAACCCATGGCTCTACTCCCAAAGCCGGTGTAAATGCGTTCGTGGCGGGAAGCCATTTGGTAGTTGCTTTGCGTGGTCTATATCAGAAATTTAATAAAAAAGACCGTCTGTACGGTGATGAACCGACCAGCACTTTTGAAGCTACGAAAAAAGAAGCCAATGTGCCCAACATTAACACAATTCCCGGCCAAGATGTGTTTTATTTGGATTGCAGAGTATTACCCTGCTATACCAATGAACAAGTACTGGCGGAAATAGCTAAATATGCCAAGGCCATTGAGAAGAAATTTAAGGTAACGGTAAAAATTGACACTATCGTGTCTGAGTCGTCTAAACCGACAGATAAGAATCACGATATGGTAAAACTGATGATGCAGGCCGTGCGGGAAGTGTACCACAATAAACCGCAAGTGCAAGGATTGGGCGGCGGCACGGTGGCTGCTTATTTACGCAACAAAGGATTCCCTGCAGTAGTGTATTCTAAATTAGATGACACTATGCACCAACCCAACGAATATTCCAGCATTAAAAATACGATTGGAGATGCAAAAGTATTTGCGGCTGTGATCATGCGTTTGAAATAGGGGAGGTTATGAAAAAAGGTTTTACAGCAATTGAAATCGTAGTGACGGTGGTGCTGTTTTCGGTGTTGTTGTTCGTAACGGTGCCAAAGTTTATTTCCCTGGTGCATAAGGCACATGAGGGCGGGACCAAACATCAATTGATTCGCTTGCGCAGTGCTATTGCAGCCTATTATGGAGAACATCAAGGGATGTATCCTACCGATGATTTGTCTTGTCTGGTGCCCAATTACATTGAAGCAATCCCGGTGGCACGTGTGCCCGGGTTTGCGCCTTCGTCTGCTGTATCTGCGGGTTCGTATGAAAATGCCTTTACAAAGACGGGCGGTTGGGTGTACGTCAATGATCCGACCGATCCGCGTTTTGGAGATGTGTTCGTCAATACCGACCGAGAAGACAGCTACGGAAAAGCGTGGCATACCCATTAACCATTTTCCCGTCCTGTAATTAGGACGGGATTTTAATTTAGGAGGATTTATGGACGTATTTGTTTTGTTTTTTGCCGCTTTATTAGGGTTGATTATAGGTAGTTTTCTAAATGTATGTATTTACCGAATTCCACAAAATAAGTCAATTGTGTGGCCTCGTTCCTTTTGTCCAAAATGCGGTAAAACCATTGCGTGGTATGACAATATACCGGTGCTGAGCTATGTGTTGTTGTGGGGAAAAGGTCGTTGTTGCAAAGAGCCGATTTCTTGTCAATATCCTTTAGTAGAATTACTCTCAGCTGTTTTGACGGTACTGTTTGTATGGCGGTGGGGAGTGACGGCGTGGACGGCTGTGGTGTTGACGGTTGTGTATTGTTTGATTATTTTATCCGTGATTGATTTGCAACTCATGATTATTCCGGATCGTTTCTCCTTGGGGCTTATCGTTTTCGGATTGGCAGTTGCCTTCTTAAATCCTTATTTTGAAGGAAGTTTTTGGCATCGTTTTTTGACCAGTTTACTGGGGGCCGGTGTCGGATTTTTCGGCACACTGGCAGTCGCCTTGTTGGGTTGGTTCTTGTTTAAGAAAGAGGCCATGGGCGGTGGAGATGTGAAACTGATGGGCGGTATTGGCGCATTGATCGGTTGGAAAGGGGTGCTGACTACCATTATTTTTGCTTCCGTTTTAGGACTTGTATATTCCGTATTTTTGATGATTTTCAAGGGAAAAGGCCGCGGGGATGCCATTCCGTTCGGGCCTTTTTTGAGTATGGGAGCTTTGATCAATTTGTTCTATTTGGTTACTCCTGAGATGTTGGCCATTCGATTTTAGAAGAGAAAGTGAAAAATAAAAACCGCCTTGGACGGATCGTCTAAGGCGGTTTTTAACTTTATAAAAGTTATTTTTTCAGCCGGTACAAATAATCCGCGGCTTGTTTGAAAGCGTGTGCGCGGTGGCTGATTTGATTCTTCTCGGCGGTAGTCATTTCGGCCAATGTCTGTCCGGTTGTTTTGACTACAAAAATAGGATCGTAACCAAAACCATGTTCCCCGCGGTATTGAGAAGTGATGCTGCCTTCCAGAATTCCTTCAAAACAAGTGGTATTTCCCAAAGGATCTGCCAAACAAGCTACCGTACGAAAACGGGCGGTACGTTGGGGGGGAAGTGCTTTCGTTAATTCTTGCAACAGCTTTTGATTGTTTGCGGCGGCGTCTGCATGTTCTCCTGCATAACGGGCGGTATGCACGCCGGGACGTCCTTGCAGAAAATCTACTTCCAGCCCCGTGTCATCCGATAAGGCCCACATTCCCGCCAGACGCGCGGCATAACACGCTTTTGCGATTGCATTTTGCTCCAGCGTAGTGCCGGTTTCGGGCGGCAGACTTAAACGTAAAATATCTGTTAAGCTAATATATTCAAAAGGTTCACCCGTTTGCATCTTAGCAGGAAGCAAAGCGGTAATTTCTTTTAATTTATGAACATTACTGGTGGCGATTAATATTTGCATATTTATTTCTTTTCCATCTGAGCTACGTGACGTACTAAATTCAAAGCTACCACATAGGCGTTATACATATCTTCCTCACTCAGCCATTCTGTGAAGGAGTGCGGATTGTTTTGCCCTGTGAACACCGTGTACCCGCCGAACCCGTGTTTGGCCATAATCATGGCTGAGGTGGTGCCGGCGCGTTCTTTTTTAAAATTAGGCGTGACTTTGGATGCTTGGAAAACACGTTCCGTAAGGTCTTTTGCATCGGTTTTCACACCATTTGCTACGTTATCATATTGTAGTATGATTTTGTAGTCTACTGCAACATCGTATCTCAATTGGGCTTCCAAAACTGCCGTTGCTAAACGCTGGTGCCATTTCTCACCTTCGGCGCGGTCAAAATAGCGCACACGGTAATCTGTGGTAACAGAGTTGTTTTTTGCATTATAAATGGGATGATGCGGTTCAATATATCCTTTGTCTCCGGAGCTGTAATTGGGCAAATTTTCCCGCAAAGCAAATTGGTTGGTAATATAAGAGGCAGGAGCCAAGGCATTACGGTATCCGTTGCTGGCAGCATAGGATTGATGCCCGGGAACGCCGTACACCGTGACCAAAATTTTTTCAGCCGTAAAATTTTCTACAATTACTTCTCCGTCCACGCCGGCATCAAAATCAAAAGCATAATCCGGATGATAGTATTGCAATTCCAGGCGTTCTGCGCTACGACCTATATCTTCGTTGGGAGTAATTACAATGTCGATAGGCCCGTGCTGAATAGTTGGATTTTCGGCCAAGGTTTTAAGTAGAGTGTATACAATCACTACACCGGCTTTGTCATCGGCCCCCAAATTGGTGGTACCGTCGGAAGTGACAATGGTTTTGCCAATCATATTTTTCAAATAAGGGTTTGACTCTACATCAATTATGTGATTGTTTTTCAAGACGATAGGTTGGCCGTCATATTTTTTAATTACTTGCGGTTGTATATTGCGTCCATTGATGTCCGGCGTAGTGTCATAGTGAGCACTAATACCCAGTACCGGTGCTTTGTGATCTTTTAGATTGGAAGGAATGTTTACATAGATATACTTATCGGCGGAGAAATGGGTCGGAAAACCGAAAATTTTGATGTCTTCGTACAATACTCGTGCCATTTCCTCTTGTCCCGGTGTCATCCATTGGGCATCATTGTCCTCACTCATGCTGTCTATTTTGGCATATTTGACAAACTGAGGAATCATTTGTGCACGGTATGCAGACGGATTGAAGGATTTCGCAACAGCTATATTGACGGAACACAGTAATACTAGTACGGATAAAACAGAAATTAATTTTTTCATAAATTCTCCTGTAAACGGCGCTCTAAAGCAAATCCAGCAGGATGTATTACCAGTATTTTATGTAATGTTCTTTTCCATCCGCAAGGGCCAAAAGACCTATCCGTTTTCTGGGCCTGCCCCCGTGGATGGTTAGCGGGCAAACTCCGCCGGGGTGGTGGCCAGTGTTATAGCTGAGCGTAAAGAGGCCTCCATGACATCCACATCGGCGTATTCTTTCGAAGTGCCTGCATTAAATACTCCGGTAAATAAACTCAGAGTAGGAAGCCCTTTAAGAGATAAAATAGCCGCATCGGAAGTATCTCTTAGAGCCGTTTGCTTGGGCTGTATTTCTTCTTGTCTGAATGTTTTTTCCGTATGAAGGATAAATTTTTTCGGTAAAGCGGTGCGGATATTTTGAAATTGATCCTGAAAGGACAGAGAAGACCCTGCCTGTTTGGGATACATGGCTTTAATTGTATTAAAGGCATTGGTAACGTTTTGTGAAAGTTCTTTAATTCCATCCGATGTAAAAGAGCGGATTTCGCCAATCAGCGTAGTGGTATCTTGTTGTGTGTTGGACTGTGTGACGGCAATATATCCCTGTCGTTGCGCGGTGCTTTCCGGACGGTATTGACGGGGCAACAACGTGTAAAAATCCGCTGCCATTAATAAATTGTCCGTGTAGGAAGAATGTAGCGCTTGGCCTAAAGGAATTTGTCTGTTTCCGGTAAATGTAATGGTAAATTGGCGGCCGGAAAAAGTATCCGTTACATATTCTCCGATATTTCCGCCCTCCATCATATAAGCATATGACACGTTCCAATCAGCGGGGGAAATCTGTTGGGCGGCCGCATGAGAAATGCCATCCGGTAAAAACACCAGTAAAATGCGGCCATGTTCTATGGAGGGATTTCCCAATAGATAATCGGCCAGCGTTATCAAGATGGATAAACCATTTTTGGACTGTGCGCCCAGTGGAGCAGTGCTCGACGAGGTAATCAGATCATGTCCGTGTGCTTGTAATAAATGCGGATTGTTACTTTCTTCTAAGAGGACATCTTTTGACAGTTTCAGATTGCCTCCCTTATATTTGGTGTGCAGCTGAGGATGTCTGTCCGCTAGCGGAGTATCCAGGTGTGCCACAAAGGCCATGGCCGGCCAATTAGTAGCAGAAGTGGCGGGAATTTCAGCCGATACAATTCCTGTTTTGCTCACTTGCACTTTACTAGCTCCTATGTGTTTTAATTCTTTGGCCAGCACTTTTGCAAAAGACAATTGCTCTTTGGAGGAAGGGACTGTATTTTTTGCAGGGTCAGAATGACTGTCTATCTCGGCATATTTTAACAAACGATCTGCCAGCGCAGTTTTAGCGGCTTGCTTATCGTAGCGCATAATGGCTTTCCAAGAGTTAGTTTGTGCCTGAATCGATAGGGCCAGGCACATCGTACATAAAATACTCAAAAATAAACGCATAGTAGCTCCTTAATTAAAAGGGCCGGCACTAGGCCAGCCCTTATCTGTGTTACGCTAAATCTGCCAAAGCCGCTTGGGCTTGTGCAAGGGCTGTTTGGGCCGCGGTTAATTCAGCTTTGGTTTTATCAATTTGTGCTTGGGGCGCATGCTTGATAAAATTTTCCTGAGATAATCTGGCTTGACGGGAAGCGATATTAGCTTGCGCCGCGGCAATTTCTTTTTCCAAACGTTTTTGCTCTTTGGCAAAATCGATTAGACCGGTCAAGGGTATATAAATAGCTAATTTACCAAACGTGGCCGTAGCGGTTTGCTTGGGTTTAGCCAGCCCAATTCCTGCCTGTAATTGTTCCACCTTAGACATCAGCTCAATGTAGTTTGTATACTCGCGAACAGTTTGTAAATCCGCTTCTTCTTGAGCAGATATCAAGGCTTTAATTTTGAGCCCCGGCGGTACATTAAACTGCGCACGGATAGTGCGGATTTCTTTGGTAATTCCTTGAATTGTTTCCATTTTTTGCACTGCTTCCGGTGCCAGTAAAGCCGGTTCAAAAGCAGGATAAGATTGCTGCAATAAGAACTCCTCTTTTTCATTTACGTATGGACGTAAACTGGCGGCAATCTCTTCGGTGATAAAGGGAATAAGCGGATGCAAAGCCTTTAAGGTGCCGTACAAGATATTAACACACAAAGCCATGACATATTCTTTTTCTTGTGTTTGAAAACGTTGTTTGGCCAACTCAATGTACCAGTCACAGAAATCACCCCACAAGAAGTGATACAGAGTGGTGGCGGTTAAGGCCAAATTATATTTTTCAATGCCTTCACGGGCCGTTTTAATGGCGGTAGTATAGCGATCTAAAATCCATTGGTCGGCTAATTCCTTGGCCTGCGTAGGCATTGCCAAGGGGCCTTTAATGCCTTCCATATTCATTAAGATAAAGCGGGAAGCATTATAGATTTTATTGCAAAAGTTACGAGCACCGGTGATGCTTTCTTCAGCATACGGAATATCTTTACCGGGGACCGCTTGCATGAGTAATGAAAAGCGGACCGCATCGGTGCCATATTTAGCCGTCATATCCAACGGATCAATAACGTTTCCTTTGGATTTAGACATTTTCTGCCCGCTTTTATCACGCACAATTCCGTTGAGAAATACGTCCTTAAAGGGTAGTTCTCCTTTGAATTCCAGTCCCATCATCACCATGCGTGCTACCCATAGATACAAAATTTCATATCCGGTCACCATAGAGGTGGTGGGGTAGAAATAAGATAATTCTTTTGTTTCTTCCGGCCAACCGAAAACGGACATCGGCCATAACGCAGATGAAAACCAGGTATCTAGTACATCAGGGTCTTGTACAAAGTCAGTACCTCCGCAATGCGGACATTTTTCAGGGGCATGGAAGGATACAATTGGTTGTGCACCGTCTTCAAAAGACACTTTGGTCAATTGTTCGTGCCCTTGCTGGTCTGTTACAAAGGTAAGACCTTTTTCGCTGCAGTGACGGCAATACCACACGGGAATGCGGTGTCCCCACCAAATCTGACGAGAAATACACCAGTCTTGTATGTTTTTGAGCCAATTGACAAAAGGAGCTTTCCAATTAGCCGGATGAAATTGTAATTGGCCGGATTCTGCGGCCGCAATAGCCGGTGCGGCTAATTTATCCATTTTCACAAACCATTGCTCACTCATAAACGGTTCAATGGTATTGTGACAACGGTAACAAGTGGAAACGGCATTGTTATATTTTTCTTCCTTCACCAACAGGCCCGCTTCATCCAAATCTTTTACAGTTTCTTTCCGGCAAGCGTCCCGGTCCATGCCGATATATTTTTCGGGACAATTAATCATCTTGCCTTTATCATTGATAACCGTCAAGATGGGTAAGTTATGACGTTGGCCTACTTCGTAGTCGGTGGCATCGTGGGCGGGAGTAATTTTCAAAGCACCCGTACCAAATTCTAACTCTACCGCTTCATCAGCAATAATGGGAATGGCGCGGTTAGCCAGCGGAATAATCACTTTTTTACCTACCATATTTTTATAGCGTTCATCTTTGGGATTGACCGCAATGGCCGCATCGGCAAAAATAGTTTCCGGTCGGGTAGTTGCAATTACAATACCGTCGGAACCATCCTCTCCTTTGTAGCGCAGATGCCACAGTTTTCCGGCGTGTTGTTCATGTTCTACTTCAATATCAGACAGCGCGGTGGAACAGCGTACGCACCAATTGATTAGACGTTTCCCACGATAAATATAGCCTTTTTCCCACAAACGTTTGAAACATTCATAAACAGATTGAGCACGTTTTTCATCCATGGTAAAGCGGATGTTTTCAGGAGATAAATCCAAACTCCAGCCCATTTTTTTGAATTGATTAAAAATGGCATTGCCGCATTCGTTGTATCAATCCCACACGGTTTTTACAAATTCTTCACGTCCTAAATCATGACGGGATTTGTGTTGCTCTTTGGCTAATTTTTTTTCAATAACGTTTTGAGTGGCGATACCGCCATGGTCGGTGCCGGGTACCCAATAGGCTTCTTGTCCAAACATGCGGTGTGCCCGAATTAAACTGTCTTGCAACGTGTCGTTAAGTGCATGGCCCATATGCAGAGCACCGGTAATATTGGGGGGCGGAATAACAATTACAAAGGGTTTTTTGGCCGGATCTACTTTAGCTTTGAAAAGTTGTGCTTTTTGCCATTTGTCGATTAATTTTTGTTCTACTTCTTGTGGTTCGTACGCTTTGGGTAACATAAATTTTCCTTGGTTTTGAAATTGCGTGATGTGACTTCACGCGTAACCTATATATATTTTACTATTTTGTGAGGCAAGTTTGTTATAGTGGTAGAACTGGCTAAATATGTTATAATCTAACAAACTAGTAGTACATACAATTTGAAGATTATTTGTTGAAGCACGGGGGAAGCCCGTGCTAAGCGAAGAAAGAGTGCTCTTTCCAAGCAGGTTTCAGTCAGCAAATGGTCGCCTGAGTCTTGCCTATCCCCTTTTGTGGGGATAGGTAGGCGGCGATTGTTTGTTAAGGGTCACTGAAACCGCTCTTAGTAAAGTCGCCGCCTTTTTTTGCGATAAGTTGTTTGGTAAATTCAAGAACAGGAGACATGTATGATGTACACATATGCCCGGCGGGGTTTCACGCTAATTGAATTACTCGTTGTAGTGCTCATTATCGGAGTACTCACGGCCGTGGCGCTACCACAATTTCAAACCGCCATTGATAAAAGCCGCTACGCTACCTTAATGCCGCTAGCCAAAAGTGTCGCTAGTGCGCAAGAAAGCTATTATATGGCGGCGGGAAATTATTCGTCGGATTTAGCGTATTTAGAAGTACAACTGCCTACGACCCCCACCGGTAGTAGAGCCGATATCGGAGACGGTACTAGTGTTTCGCTCAGCGAAAGAAATAATTATGATTATGTAAAAATCAGTAAAAATAATTTGGAAAATAGCTATATAATCTACCAAGACAATAGTGCTAATTTCCCGGGAGAAATACATTGCGAAGCGGTAAAAGGAAGCAGGCGGGCAGAGCGGCTATGTGAAACACTAGGTGGGCAAAAGATAAACGGATCCTTGAAAAAGGGATATCAAACATATGTGCTGGAAGGAGATGGAATAGGTGAATTTGTACCACAATTCGTTTACACTTGGAGAGATGCAGACGTATCACAGGAAAGCATAGATATTATGGTAGGTGCTATGCAACAACTGAAAGATATTATAGCTACACGAGAAAAATATAAGGCAGAACATGGTAGCTATCCGTCTTTGAGTCAGCTAGGCATTCCGTCTAATTTGCGTGCAGGTGGTTGGGCCGGTAAAGATTCTGCTAATCCTTACACCTATGTGTTTTCGTGTAATGGAGATTCTTGCATTGCCAATGCCGCCAGCAATAACTTGCCCATGTTGCAGTTCAGTCCAGATTCAACCTACACAGTAAGAGGTTCTTGTGCACCATATGGACCTGATGGTAAAAACAATGCAATCGTTAATAATATATGCAGTAGTATTGCAAGTAGTTCAAGCTATTATGGAGGAAATGGTACAACCTATTATACTATTACAAATGCTATTTCTGAATTAGAATAAGAAGCGTGTACCATAAAAGGTCTGAGACTGATGCAATTTATACGACATAAGCTGTCGGCGCATTTTCAAAATAAAACACACTAGTTCTAGGCGCAAAAATACGTAGTATACTGAGTACCGTGGGGCTGGATTTCTGACGGGATTTTTTGCGCTTGTTTTTAGCAGTATCTTTTTAATTTTCTGGGCGATAGTGACGATATTGATTATTACGCCTGTTTTGTTGATAGGGCGTTTGCTTGGTCTACAAATACACCATGTGAGAAAATAGGTGTTTGTAAGAAACTACTCTATAAAAATAATTGCTATACTTAGTCAAAAAGGCTCTATTTATGAATACAGTAAGGAAAGTTCTCTTAGGGTTGTTTGTTGTCTATATTACTGCGGCATTGTTGTTATTAGTTCACGAATATCAAAGTTCTTCCGATATAGGAATAGTGATTATACTTTTGTTGGTTCTTATTGGCCCGGGAGTTTTGTTGTATGCTTGGTATTATTGTGTTAAATTTGATCAAGAGAAAGTTGTCCCATATTGGAAAGAACAGCTATATGGTCATCAATATGATGATTTAAAGAAACAATATGGCCCTATCGTAAAAGAAATTTCGATAGTGTTATATATTGACTGGGGGGCAAGGGCGATGACTATTATGAATCAAAAATTAAGTATATGCAGGGATGTGATGTTTCTCAGTGATAACGAAGGCTCTTCTGTTTGTATTCCTTATTCAAAGTATCGTATTTATCCAGAAGACAGTTGGTTACATGGAAAACGTTTGGTTATCGAAAAGATGATATCCGTAAAAAAGTTTTTATCAAGAGATTTTATAATTGGCTCCCCCGATATGAATTTTAAAGAGAGAGATTTGATTCTATCTTTAGTACAGCAGGCACAGAAAAATAGGTAGAAAAAACGGAGAGGGAGAGAAACGAATACCGACGACGTGTCCCCAGTTTTAGCCACAGTTTTAGACAGGGGTCAACCCCAGTTCTAACAGCATCCATTGGGGCGTTTTTTACCCTCCACATCATAAGTTTTTCGCATAAAGTATTCTTCTTTTTTCCCTTTATTCCACGCACCAACGGGGCGCAAGTAGCCCACCACACGGCTGTACACTTCACACTTGGACCCGTGCACATCTTTCATTTGTTCTTTAAGATTTGCAATTTGTTTTTCCAGTTCTTCTTTAGTAGCCATAACGCACTCCTTTTAATAATAAAAATAAATTTGTTTGCCCAATAATAGGGGCACTTTTTACAGTTCACTTGGCAAAGCGGTT
>JAFXOI010000023.1 GCA_017528825.1 Elusimicrobiaceae bacterium
ACGGTATAAGTGGTACTATCAAACGTAAAAGGCACATCGCTCCAACCGGAAGAGACACAAGCTACCCCCCCACTATTTACAACAGGGACTAAAGACTGTCCACCAGATGAAATAATATAGATGTTATCGGGATATATATAGGTACGATATGCCACACCATTACTTTCAATAATTTGTGTTCGGCCATTGCTTTCATGAATTATAAAGGGTACTCCAGCTATTGTTATGACTCTCGAATCAAAGGTGTTTATTGCACTTCCATTAATGATATGTTGACTACCATTAGAATTAAAGTGATTGGTAATAGCTACCGCATTATTGTTAATTTCTTGCGTACCCTTGCCTATCCAATTGGTATGAGCAGAACCACCATGCACAAATTGACCACCATCCAATTCTTCATCATCATTATAAAAATAGTTACTAACTGCTATTCCACCATGAATAGATTGCCAAGCTCCATTTCCGCTGATCGTATTTACAACCGCCAATCCGTCTTTAACAAATTGAAATCCTGCATTGCCTGCTTGTCCAATAGTGTTTGAAACAGCCGTTCCACCGGAAACCAGTTGTGCCCCGGCGTTAATGGTAGTTTTGAAGGCAGAACCGCCGCTAATACTCCATTTGTAAGCCGTTAAATCTTCTAGATTGTCTTTGTCATAGGCCCCGGAAGCTACGGTAGTGCTGATTGCAGTACCCCCCGTAATTTTTACGGCACCTCCTGCATAGACATTGGTATTACTAGTGGTTCCTCCTTTTACATTTTGGGAACCATTGATTAAAATTTGAGTGTTACTTGCGACACCGCCAGACACTACTTGTTGTCCGCCTCCACTGATGATGCTGCTTGTCGCAGTTCCATTGTAAACGATTTGAGAACCGCCATTTGATATGATGGTACTACTGGTTTGTCCTCCGATACGAACAAATTGAGAACCGCCGTTTGATATGATGGTATTAGATGTAACACCATAGTTGGAAACTACTTGGGATCCACCATTGTAAATAATGGCAGAAGAAGCAACCGCTGAACTGGTTGCATTCCCTTCTACATATTCTATTCCACCATTATAGACAGATGTTTGTACAGATCTACCACCGGAAGAAATAGTAATATGTCCCCCATTGTTTACTACAAATTTAGAAAATGTATCACCATCATTCGCCACATATCCATAAACCGGAGGATCAACATCTAAATTCGGCACTACATACCCGGTCCAAGTATCTGCATATGCCGGTAAAGCCATGTTTTGCGCTAACATGGCTGCCATTGTACCCGTGTACACAATGCGCTTCCCGCCTTCAACAATACGGCTGTAATGAGCCGCAAAACCACAACTGCTGGAAAGCAAATACTCACTGGTAAGTGCTGCACGGCTGGCGCACCATTCGTGCTCCAAATTTACAATACATGAACTGACGGGAATATTTTGATGTTTTTTCATTTTTTCTTATCCTTGTTTGGCGGTGTTAAGCGCAAATCCGCCATTAATCTTTTAATATGGCCAATGACTTGTTTGCCCGTAATTAAACGGGTGCATTCATACTGACGGTCTGTGTTCTTAAACTTTGGACACCAGAAATAATCATAGTGGTCAAAGTTTTCATTCACATTATCCCAACAGCCTTTGCAGCCGTGGGTACTATATACACGGTACGGCGTAAAAAATTCACAAATGGGCAAAGTAAATCCGCTAATCATAATTACCGGCGTATGGGCACACCAGGCTAACCATGAAAGACCGGAGGAAAGCCCAATAAAGAAGTCCGCATGTTCCAAGAGGGCAATCCGCTCTTGCAGCGGTTTTGGCCCTGTAAAATCTTCCAGTCCCTGCGGCATGCGATTCCATACAAAACCGGAACCTACTATGGGTTCTTTATCAATGCACAACACGCGATAACCCATTTCTTTCAAGTAAGCAATTACCTGCTCCCAGCCATATCCATTATTCCAAAACTTAGCTTGGGAACTGGATTTTGTGGCTACTACTACATAGCGTTCTTTAATCGTACGTTTATTTCCTAAACGCACACGAGGAGCTTCTTCTCTCGGGTCTACCCCTAAAATATATCCTGCTGTTTTGTGTAGGCCTACTTGACGGAAATCGAACGGTTGGTCTATGTTATTACCCCGGAAAAATAGTCCCATACGATAAGAGGCATAGGGTTTTGGAAAGCGAAATTTTTTCGTGGGCAAATGTGTAAAAAATAAATTAGGATATTGTGCTTCAAAAATTTCTGCCATTGGTTTAGCCAGGGTGATTTCTGTCGCACATTGGTGTTTTTCTTGAAAGCGGTGCGCGTAGGTCATCCAACCGATCGTGTCACCCAAGGTGCCCACCGGAAAATTGATTTGTACTTCTTTGCCTTTCAAATTCATGGTATGATTGAGAATCGGTTCTGCTTGCCCCTGTATCCAGACTTTCAAACGGAAGGGAATGTAATACTTTTTGGCACTTAATACCCAGCCTTCTTCCGTGTCACAGGCAAAGATGATATTGTCGCTTTCATCATCCTCAATTTGCACGTGCCATTTACCTTTGGGTAATAAAATACGCGCTCCGTCGTTAAAATCATACCGGATGCCCATGGGCCCTTCTTGGGTAGGAATAGCCGGAACAGGCACTTGGAAAGGGTTGTAAGGTTGATTTTTACCTGCCGTGTTGACCGAGCCGGTTACATCTTGCGGAGCTGCAACAGCGGAACTGACCTGTACGGTTCCTTGCGGAGGTACAGAGGCTTGGGCCGAAATCCCTGAGGTAGTAACAGCCGAATTTTGGGCAGTATTTACCGTCTGAGAATTAGTATTTTGAGACGCAGCAGATGCAGATGTATTTTCTGGCATAAAATTCCCTTAAAAAGTTAAAAATAGTTTCCTACGTACGCGAGGAAAGACTCGCTCTCTTTATGATACAAGAATTTTTGGATTTTGTCTATAGAAAATTTCAAGAACCGAAAAATGATTATTTACTGGGAATGGTAGCACCCACTGTGGCAAGATGGAAAATAGGACGAAAAAAACGGAGAGAGATGAATTTGAATAATCAGTTCCAGAAAAAGTTTTTCAAAGTAAAAAGCTCTAATTCTAGGCGTTTGCGAGGAAGGTATATTGTCGGAAACGCGCGCGGAAGCGCGGAAGTATCCGACCGAGCAAAT
This sequence comes from Elusimicrobiaceae bacterium, assembly GCA_017528825.1. Taxonomy (NCBI): domain Bacteria; kingdom Pseudomonadati; phylum Elusimicrobiota; class Elusimicrobia; order Elusimicrobiales; family Elusimicrobiaceae; species Elusimicrobiaceae bacterium. Next base: position 3,160 of record JAFXOI010000023.1, read on the forward strand.
AACAAAGAATTAGGGATTTTTAGGCAGAAAAAAAACGGAGAGGGAGGGATTTGCCTTCCGGTCATTTTCCTGACAGAAAATGCCTGCAGTCCGGCCTCGCGGTTTTTGCCTTTTGCCGCATACTACAGCGGCTCAAACAAAAACATCGCTCCGGCTTTCAAATCCCTACGCGGCATAAAGCAGTTTATGCCGTTCCAACCTATCACATTTTTTCTAACTATTTCCCCCAGTAACAAGGCCGCAACGACCGAGCGTGTACTGTAAAAGGGCAGAGCCCGAAGTACCCGAGGGAGTGAGAACGAAGTTACCGGGGAAAATAGGACGAAAAAAAACGGAGAGGGAGGGATTTGAACCCTCGATACAGGAGTTAACCTGTATGGCGGTTTAGCAAACCGCTGCCTTCAGCCTCTCGGCCACCTCTCCTAAACAAAGCTGTCTTATACCTCAAACAGCTATTATTATTATAACAAAAATTTGTCCATTCGTTCTAATTTTTCTCAACTGCTACATTGCGTCCAATTAGAAATTACTGAATTTAACAAATTTATTTTCGTACGCTTCAAAAGCTTCTTGTAAGACCTTAACGGCCGTGTCTTTATCAAAAATCTTTTCCACAACCACAGTTTTGTTTTCCAGCTTTTTATAATCTTCAAAGAAACTCATAATTTCGGATACTAAATGTTCCGGAAGTTCGGATATATTACGATAATGGCTGACATTAGGATCCCCTTGTGCCACGGCAACAATTTTGTCATCGGCTTCTCCATTATCTAACATGCGCATTACTCCGATAATCCGTGCCGGAACGATACAAAGAGGCACCACTTCTGCCTGAGATAAAATTAAGATATCCAACGGATCTTTATCAGCCCCGTAAGTACGCGGGATAAAACCGTAGTTGGCGGGATAATAAACGGACGAATAGAGTACGCGGTCCATTTTTAATAATCCGCTTTCTTTGTCCAGTTCATATTTTGCGCGGGTTCCTTTCGGAATTTCAATAATACCGTTTACAATGTCTGGCAAGGTTTCTTTATTGCCGGGGGATACATGATGCCAAGGATTAAAATTGGTAAACATATCAACCTCTCTAAATAGATGCGGTGAGGTACTAACACCGATTTAAGAATTTTTTGTAAAACTTTTTTGTAATCCTTCTTTCAGAGGAGTAAAATGTTGTCCGCTCAGCGCACGCCATTTCGCTGCACTGCAAATCCAATGTCCGGGCACCACGGCTTCTTTCACTTTATCGTAGTTTAAGGCGGGCTGTGTACCGGTTAGACGGGCTATCAGCATATACACTCCTCCTGCTAAATGCAACATCCACTGAGGAGCTTGCGGCATAAACGGAGTGCGCACGCCCATTGCCTGCGCCATTTGCTCAATAAATTCAGTCCACGGATAATCTTTCTCTTCGCATACAAAGAAAGTTTCTTTCTCTGTTCCGGGCAGTGTCAGTACCTGTATTAAGGCTTCCACCAAATCATCCACATGTACAAAACTAAACAAAGCATTGCCCGACGTATTTACCATCAATCCGCGTTTAACCCAAGTGGCAATTTTAGAGACACCCGATTCACTGCCTCCATAAACAATGGGGGCACGCAGAATGGTCCAGTTTATCCCCTCTCGCAACGTTTTTACGGCTTTTTCCCCTTCTAATTTTGTAATCCCGTAATCAGAAATCGGATGGGGTTCATCTGTTTCAACGCGCGGAGAATTAGTTTGCGTGGCAAATCCGCTGGCAGCCAAGGAGGACATATAAATAAACCGCTCCACTTCGGGTGTTGCATTGGCGGCTTGTACTAAATTTTGTGTAGCTATTGCATTGGCTGATTTGAAATCTTCATAGTTAAATCCAAAGATAGCGGCGGCTAAATGATACACCACACTGCAACCCTGCATGGATTGTTGTAAAGCGGCTATGTTCTGGTAGTCTGCTTGTATGACAGAAACATCCGGGTTAACAGGTTGTTTTTTAGGAAGGCGGCGGGAAAGTATCCGCACTTTATATCCTTCTTGTAAAAGCGCGTCTGTTAAACGTTTGCCGATAAACCCGTTTCCTCCGGTAACTAATGCTATTTTTTTCATTCCTCTTCCTCAGGTTTGAATTGTTCCACCACAATATCTAAAGTTTCTTGTTGTTTTTTTACTATCTTTTTGATTTCTTGGGTGGTTTCCGTGGTAGTTTCCTTGCCATCATCTAATTTTTGATTAATGTAATTAGCATCTCGATGCACATTGCGGCGCACAAAATCAAAATTAAACGTAAGCTGTTTGATGCCTTCTTGTATATCCTGCCCGGAGGGCCACTGGTTCGCTTTTAAGCGTGCCCAAGGTGTTTGATGGTTAATCAACGGAAAATAGTACAATAAGCAACCTGCCATGACTACCACAAAGACAATACTGATAATACGGTGCAACCATTCTACTTTGTAAATGGCAAACATATTGATCAGTACGGACAATAAAATAGTGATACAGGTCCACAGCACAAAATACATTCCCAAAAATGCAAGGCTTGCTCTATTATATTGAGGCCATAAAATCAAAGTAACAAGACAACAGACTAACAATAAAAAGAATCGTGCCCATCCGTTCATACTATTTCTCCTGTTTGAATTCTACAGTTACCGTTAACTCATCCTTTTCATATAGCATTGGTAAAGGCGGGAAAGGCCCCGCATTGATAACCGATGATCTGGCTGCAAAATCAAAACTGTCATCTTCTGAAGATTTAACTATTTTCAAATCTTTTATTTTACCGTCCCGTGCAATGGCAAATGAAACCATCGTAGCCAAAGTAGATCCGATAGGACGACGTTTCTCCCATTCACTCCACAAGCTGTTACGTACTTGCGTAATATACCAAGGATAAGGGAAAGTGGCAAAATCTGTTTGGATGTTTCCCCCCTCAAATTCGCCTTCTTCGTCGTTACTATCCGAAGGCGGAGTATCTGCCGGTTTTTCTTCATCATCCAATATGCTTGGAGTTTCCAAGGGGGCTGCCGGTTTTGGCTCCTCTTTTTTCTTAGGTTGTTTTTTGGCTGAAATTTCAGCCTTGGAGTCATATGCTTTTTTAGTCTGTTTTTTTGCTTCGGGAGCTTTTTCAGCCGGTTTTTGTACCTCTTTTTTGACTTCCTCGGCTTTAGGAGTTTCAACCGGCTGTTGCACTTTGGGCTGTTGCATAGACACCACTTTCCCAGTGCCGATAAAGTCTATCGTATAAGTGGCTTTTTCTTCTTTTTTTGACGACGAAAACGCCACCAGCACTATTAGCGCTAGCAACAAATGAAATGCACAGGATAAAGCAAAATAGCGATTCATTTAGTTTTTAGAAAGCACTCCGATTCCCAATTTGGCAGCTCCCAATTTTTTCGCCACATCAAATACATCTACCACGGTTTGTATGGGTACAGATTTATCGGCTTCTACCAAAATGGTTTTCTTATTGGCTTTTCCCATTCGTAATACTAGTTCACGCTCCAGATTTTTAAGCGTATAGGTGCGGTTATCCAAACGGATATTCCCATCCTTTTGCACCTCAATCCGGATCACATCATCTTCTGCTGTGGTATTAATAGCATTAGACTTAGGCAAATCTACATTCATTTGCATTTGAACCAAGAGTGGACTCATGACCATAAAAATAATCAACAAAATTAACGTGATGTCTATAAAAGGCACCATGTTAATTTCTGCCATGACAGTTCGTTTCTTATGAGACATAACTTACCCGCGCTGTTGGAAGATAATTTCGTCAGAAATATTTTCTAATTCTTTACCAAAATAATTTGTTTTGGATAAGAAATAGTTATACGCAATTACGGCCGGAATAGCTACAAATAAACCGGCTGCCGTGTTTACCAAAGCCTCTGCAATACCGGCAGCTACAACGGAAGCCCCTCCGGCGGAAGCAGAAGCGGCGGCCAAATCCTTGAAGGCATGAATAACGCCGATAACAGTACCGAATAACCCAATAAACGGAGTAATACTGCCTAGCGTACCCAAAATGGTCAGTTTCCGTTGTAATTTAGTCACTTCCCAATCAATAACTGAATTGGAGATTTCTTTGAGTTCTTCTTTATTACGGTCACGTTTGTTAAGCAGGGCCATAATTACTTTAGCGGCAGAAGTTTCTTTGGTCGATTCTTTTTGGCAAGCATCTTGTACTTTTTCGTAATTATTAGAGTGAATAGGATGGCGGCAATATGCGATTAATTTGCGTGACATTCCGATATTTGTACGAAACTTAAAAAAACGCTCTGCAATAACTGCCCACGAATAAATGGACAATAATAACAGCAAAATAAATATGGGTCCTCCCGCGGCAAATAACTCCCGCACATTTGTCATACTTGATAATTCCATGTTTTTTCTCCTTTACTTATCTAAATCAGCGGTAACACCGCAAACACGCAGGTTATAAAAGACCCGCGTGGGTTAAAATTACAAAAATCTGTATCAATATATTAGACACCGCTCCGGCGGCCACATCGTCTAATACCACTCCCCAAGCATTGGGAATGCGGTCAAAATAAGATACCGGCCACGGCTTAAGCGTATCCAAGGTGCGAAACAGCACAAAAGCCGCCAATAAATACGGCCACGAATGAGGCAACAGCCACATGGCTGTAAAATATCCCACTATTTCGTCTAGTACAATTTTAGGGTTGTCATGCCCTTTGTATTGCCCGGGCAATTTGGCTTTCGCACATACCCATACACTAAATAAACAAAAAACGACTAATAATACAGTTTGCCATACGGCTTGTTTAGGCCACAGTAAATAAACACAAGGAACGGCAAGCAATGTCCCCAAAAAACCGGCTCCCGTATTTTTCTTGAAGGGAATTACTAAAGCTGGTAAATAACTAATGTAAAAACCGCTAGCTAGTAAATTAATGAGTTTTTGCATTTGGCAAACTCCATGATTTTCGGAGCAATTCCCAATTATTTTTCAAATAAGAAATAGCACTTAGCCAAGTTACCACGGCTGCAATAGCAGTAATGGCATATGGAATCTTGTGCAATGTAATAAAAATAATACAGCACACCGTTTGGGCAGTACCCTTGAGCAGATGTGACAAATGATAAATATCTAATACAAAAAAGACAACTCCTACCGCTACCAATTGAATAACTGTTTTGAATTTCCCCCACCGCTCAGCTGCCATCACTTTGCCTTCCAAGGCGGCAATCACGCGTAAGGTGGAAATCATCAGTTCGCGCAGTAAGATAAAAAATACAGCCCAAATGGGGACATCTAATTCTTTAATCCCCACAAAGGCAAATAAGGCAGCCGCCACCAAAATTTTATCTACGAACGGATCTACAATCGCCCCAAACGGAGTGACGGTATTGGTCTGACGGGCAATTTTGCCATCCACCCAATCAGTAGAAGCGGCTACGATAAAAATCAGCGTAGCAGTAAAACGAGCCCATCCATACGGCAATAAAATGAAAATAAACATGACAATGGAGAGCGCCGCACGAATTAAAGTGATTTTGTTGGCAAGAGTCATCATTTTATTTTAACCCCTTAAATGTATCAGCTTCCATAGGCTGATTAAGTTGTGTATTATCTAAAGTTGCAACGGTAACCATTAAGTCCGATTCAATACTAATCTTCATGGGGAAACAAGTATCGGCCGTCACCGTAATATGCAACACATACAAATTTTTCTCTTTATCCTTCGGCTCTAACCGTAACACAGCGTCAGAGGCATTTGTCTTGGTTACGGAAACCTGGTGTTTTTGAAGTAAAGCCGTATAATTGCCGAAATCAAATAAAGCCTGATTAGGTTGTCCGACGAGCCAATCTTTCCAAGCAATTTTATCTATTTCTTTTCCCTTTTCATCTAAAATGTAAATTTGTTTTTTATTCGTCAAGGCAGTTTGGGTAATTTGACCCTCTTCCAAATTATCTAGGCGCAATTTTGGGCCTTGTTGGCTGTAAGCAATACGCCCCTTTGAATGGCTAATAGGTATATTATCGTACAGGGTCTCTTGCGTAAAATCAGTTTGCAAAGTATTTAGTTTACTGTCCCATTCCATCAAGCAGGCTGCGTAATCTTTTTGCACAGGAGTCTTGACCGGCTCGGAGACTTCAGCCCCCGTCACTAAAACGGGACAACAGATGATACAACCCACCAACAGTTTATTTATAAACCGTTTCATATTCAGGTTCCTCCTCTGCATATTTATTAAGTTCCCGATTTTGCAAAGCCTCAATTTGGCTGTCAATTAAATCATAATGGATTTCCCACCGATTAGAACCTTCCGGTTTGGTAATAAATCCTTTCATCTCCAGCACACTTAAAATGTTGGTGGCGCGTGCCGATGAGCCGAAATTAGCTTTTAGTAAATCTTGCGATACCCGGCGACGTTCTTTAATAAGTTGCAATGCCTGCAATAATTCCTCCGGGGTAGTGCCTAAGCCATCCTGCGGGCGCATGGCCGCAGAATGGTCTTCCATAATTTGCACCGGGTAATCCGGCCCGCCTTGGGCACGTAAGAAATCCGCCACGGCTTGTATTTCTTCCGGAGAGACATAAGCTCCCTGGATACGTAGCGGCGTTTGAGTCGAAGAATCCAGTAGCAACATATCTCCACGCCCCAATAGATTTTCGGCTCCGACAGCATCTAAAATAACCTTAGAGTCAATACCGGAAGCGACTTGCAAAGCAATGCGAGACGGCATATTGGCTTTAATAATACCGGTTACTACTTTCACGGACGGACGCTGCGTACACAAAATCAAGTGAATGCCCATCGCGCGGCCCATTTGTGCCAAACGTTGTACGGAATCTTCAATGGAGGCTTTTGTCTGCAACATTAAGTCTGCCATTTCATCAATAATGACGAATACATAAAACATTTTTTCTTCATTATTCTTTTTGGCCCACGCATTATAACCTTCGATATTTTTCACCTTGGCAAGCTGACACATATCCAAGCGCTTTTCCATTACTTTCACTAACATCTGCAAGGATTTAGCCGCATCATGTGGTTTGGTAATAATATCTGCATCATCGCAAGAGGTTTTCGGGTCGTATAGGTAGGGGATCCCTTCATACAAAGTTAATTCCACCCGTTTAGGGTCAATCATCAAAAATTTAACTTCGTCTGGTTTGTGTTTGAACAACAACGACATAATAATCGTATGCAAACAAATAGATTTACCGCTGTTCGTGGCTCCGGCAATTAAGATATGCGGCCATTTTTCGGCAACGGTGGCGGCAGGATCTCCGTTTGCATGGCGGCCCAACGCAATCGGTAAAATGGCTTTGGAATGAGCATAGACCGGAGATTCCAAAATTTCCCGCATAGTTACCATGACTGATTTTTCATTCGGGATTTCAAAACCCATGGTATTTTTGCCCGGAATAGGCGCCTGCACACGGATAGAGCGCGCCTGCATACTGGCTTGAATATCTTGTGTTAAAGCCGTAATGGAGGACATTTTCACCCCTGCATCAGGCAAAATTTCATATCGCGTTACTACCGGCCCGGGTGATACGCCGGTCACGTGTGCCCCTACTCCAAAGTTTTTAAGGGTGTTTTCTAAATGTTTAGTAGCTTTTTCGATTTCTTCGTCGGTGGGCCCCACCACCCCATTATTGGCTGCGCTGGCTAACAGATCTAAAGAGGGCAACTGAAAAGTAGCAGGGTCAAAGGGTTTGACTTCCTTTTCCGGTTCTGCTTCCGTATCTGTTTTTTCTTCAGTTGGCTTAGTAGTTTGGGAGCGCGGTAATTCTTTCACAAGCCCAGCCACCGGCGCTTTAATGGCAGAAGCGGAGCGGTAAATGGTAGGCTTTGCGGGAGTTTTTTCGCCAATTTCTTCTTCCGTTTCTTCCGTCTGTGCTTGCACTTGTGGTTTTTCTTTTTTCATTTCCGCTTTGGCTTCTTGCACTTTTTCTTTCAATTCCGCGCGGGCTTCCATCCACCCCTGAAAATCTCGTTGCAAAAATTCAATACTTTTCTGCCATACCACTTTCCAGGGGATAGATACCAACATATTTCCCCCCACCAAAAGTAGCGCTAGCGAAAATAAGGAAGCCCCGACGGGTCCCACCACTTGGGCAAACCCTTCAAATACTTTGCTGCCCAGTAAGCCGCCGTTGATATGAGAGGCCTCAAAAATTTTACGTAGCATGGTCAACACAGAAGAGAAGGCAGTTAGGGTAACTACCGCTCCCAATAAGAAGAAAAAGAAAGCGGTCGTTTTCTTAACAATACTGCGTATTAACCAATACGTCAATAAAACAGGAATAAGCGGGGCACTTTGCCCAAACATCTGATAAAGATAGTGAGATACGGTTTCCCCTACATTACCGCCGCGAGAGGCATTAAACCATAAAATAGCCAACAACCATAAATCCGCGGCAAACCCCAAGATGTACAATACCGAGGCTAACCAACGCACAGAGCTTTGTTGTTTTTTAGTTTTCTTTTTAGATTTTTTATAGGTGGAATAATATCTGGGCATATAGAGATATTCTACAATTTTATTACTAAATATGGAAATATATTTATCTTGCGCAGTGGAAATAACTTTGATAGAATAAATCTGAAGTTAAAATTTACGAATTATTTGGTGGAAGTACAGGGAAAGCCTGTATTAGCAAAGCGGTTTAACCGCAGCGCCTATTCCAGTCCAACAAATAATCGTCTGCTTTTACGCCTATCCCAATGGGATAGGCGGGCGACGGTTATTACATGGGTTACTGGAATAGCTTAGGTGATAATCTGTCGCTTTTTTTGCGCCTTCTGCCAAGAGGAGAAAGTATGCAAAAAGTAAAAACAGGGTTTACCCTCATTGAACTATTGGTGGTGGTGCTTATTATTGGTGTTTTGACAGCCATTGCATTGCCGCAATATAATATTGCTGTCATTAAATCTCGTACGGCCACTATGCTCCCTATTCTAAAAAACCTCGCTGAAGCACAAGAAGTCTATTATATGAACAATGGAAGATATGCCGGCAAAATAAGCGAATTAGATATACAGTTACCCAATAGTTGTTCTCATGTTGATCATGCTTCTTATGATTCTTCTGAAAGAGGAGAACTCATCAAATGTGATGAGTTTTTTCTGATAGATAACGATGGTAATGGAATGAGTATAAATGCCAACTATTGTCCCCAAAATAACACTTCGTGGAGCACTTGTTCTCCTAATAGAGATTTTCAAATTGCTTTTCGTTTGGCACACAGAGATTCCCTATATTCTGGTGAAGGAAATAAAAGATATTGTGCGGTGTATAATCAAAAACTAGGGAAACAAATTTGCTCTGCATTTGGTGGATTGGAATATAAAAACTAATCTTATTTCTTATTCAAATCATATCACACAAAAAGGGCGGGCACTCCGTAGGAGCTCCGCCCTAAGATTGAACCCAAAAAATACTTATTTTGCTTCTGCACCCTGTTCGCTGTCATATGTTTGCAATAATTCTGCACTAATATGCACCAGCGTGCAATACTTGGCTGTATTGTCAATTTCCCTCGAAAGCCAGTTTGCATTCGCGGTACCCTTTAAGTAATCCCACCATGAAGCGTGCCGTTCCTCAAGATGGCGTATATATTGTCTGATATAGACATCCTTAATTCTACGCTTCTGCCGTTTAATTTTCGCATGAATGTCGGTAGTGGAATCTTGTTTTTCCTTGATAATATGCAACATTTTATCCAAATCAAATGAAGGGTCACTGTACTTGTGATTTAAGATAACGGCGTTTAGCGTGTCTTGCACGCACTCATTAAACCAAGGCAATTCCTTCATATATTGTGCCATGCGTTTGGCAGGCATTCCCTGTTGGCGGTAGTGTACAAAATTATATCGTGAGCCTTCTAAAACCTGATACGGAATTTGGAGAAATTGCAAGGCTAACAAACGATGTAGGATTTGTGTGTTATCGGGTACCTCTTCAAGTTCCTTTTTCTTTTTCATTTTCTCCTCATCTAGTTGCCAATCGGGTTCGGACTGGACCATAGGAGCATACCGCGGAACTCTGGGATTGACCACTTTTTTAAGTTCATCTATTTGTTTCTCCGTCAGCGCGCAGATAAGCATTAAGTAGGTAGGCCCTAAGAAATAGTTAGTGCCTAAGACATAATAATAATCCCGCATCATATCAATTATTTCCCAATCTAACCATTTTTCATTTTCTTGCGGGTAAGAGGACGAATCCGGCTGTTTCCACTCGGTAAAGCGGGAGATTTCACCTATATTGTATTTTCTAGAATGAACGGAATGGTGTAACGTAGTTTTATCCAAGTCCGGAGATATAATCCCGGCCTGATAGGCCTGCATGGCTTTGATACGCAGCTCATCAAATTCCTCTGCACTCAAAGGAGCCAGCCGCTCGGCCATAACTGCGGTGGTGGAAAAAAACATAGATAAAGTTAATATACAAGCGATTATTTTGTTCATATTAAATCCTTTTTATAACCTCTCCATATTATCTCAGAAAAGAAAGCCCCTGTCAACGTGCCTTTATACCTAATGCTTCTCTAGAACTTTTGGCCTGTAGACATTAAAAAAGGCCCCAATAAGAGGGCCTTTTGATTAGAAGGGATTATTATTGGGCGGTAAATCCGGCACCGGCAGAGAAACTTTATAGTTAATACCATCGGCTTCTAGACGGATTTTACCTTGTTCTTGCAACATGCCCAAGCATAAATAAAGCACAGAACTGGACACATGCAGAGCCAATTTGACCTGCCAAGAAGAAACTTCTTTTTTCTCTTGCAGATATTCCATAATGCGCCCGCAGGCGGCTTGAAGCGTTTCTTGTAATGGAGTCATAGTTAGATCCTTTCAATGGCAAATAAAGCGTCCCCTTGTTTAATGGGTTTGCCATTTTCTACCAATACTTTTTCAATAGTGCAGTCAAATTCTGCGCGCACTTCGTTAAATACCTTCATGGCTTCAATTAAGCAAATCACTTCGCCTTTTTTCACCGTGGCCCCTTCCCGAACAAACGGAGGAGCACTGGGCGTGGACCCACGGAAGAAAATGCCCATTAACGGAGAGGCAATAACCTCTTTATATTGTTCTTGCGCGGCAACAGCAGATCCGGTGGAAGTCCCCGCGACGGATACTTGCCCCGCTACCGGAACGGGTACTACGGCCGGTTTGGCCTTCACCAAACGCAGATACAGACCGTTTTGGTCATATTCAATCGTGTCAATGGAATTATCCTGCATAAAAGCATACAGTTGCTTCACATCTTTCAAAATGGGAGATTCCTTCTCAGTCTTTTTCACAGCGGCCTTTTTGGTAGCTGATTTTTTAACCGTTTTTTTCATATGTAAACCTCTTGAAATCTGTTTCTATTATTTTACCTTATTTTGAAGTGCTTTGTCCGTCTTTAATCTTGCAAATCAGATAACTCATCCGGATTTATAGGTTGTGATATCCCCAAAGTACGAGTTACTTCAAAACTGGATATCGCAAAATTTAAGCCATGCGTTCCCCGCCGTAAGGAGCGGGTATCCGGTTCTGAAATCCGGCCCCAGCTATTTACCCCTAACACCTTACCGGTTTTAACATCAATCAAAGGCCCTCCGCTATTGCCACCATTGATGGCCGTATCCGTTTGAATCGTATCCACCCCATTTTGGTCACGGGTGGCACTAATAATGCCTCTTGCCGCACTCCATTCAATGCTGAGCGGAGCGCCTAAAGCCACCACTGCTTTACCCGTTCGATAGGCATTTCGGTTAGTTTCTAATTCTAACCACGGATAATTATCTCCCTCGATTTTTAATAAAGCTAAATCGCGCCCCTTATTTCTTTTAAGCACTTTGGCAAAACGCACCTTATTTCCCAACGTTTCTGTAGTAGGGAAAGCCGTGGCATCTGTTTTATCCATTATTTGACGTTCATCGTACAAGATAACACTCACATCCCGTTGTCCCTCCACCACGTGAGCATTGGTTACAATGTATCCGCGCGGATCAATCAAGAAACCGGATCCCATACTATCTCCGGAATGAATATATACCGTGGCTCTCATGAAAGGCATAAACTCTCCGTCCACACGGGTGTTGGTTTTTTCGGTGAGATGCTCTTTTGTAAAGTTCAGGCGGTCATCGGCCATAGCCGGCATAATTTTTTGATGCAAAGTATAAGCAATATTCTTTTCTATAACCTTGCGTAACTTGCCGCCAAAAATCTGTATTTCTAACGGAGTCAACAGTCCTAAACTTAATACCTTTAATAGGCCGGCCGTCCACAGTAAGCCGTCCGTATCCGAAGTGGGTACTAGCGAAGTAGAGTTTTCGTTATAACGTGCTACGGCATAGCCCGTTTGCGGATTGCGCATAGTGATGACCAGATGGCTGGTTAATTCCGGATACACTATGTAACGAAACCAAATAGGATTAGGTAATAGAAAACGCCCCAAATGTATCGTGACATCTGCGCTATAGTCAATTTCGGCAACATAATCATAATTTTTGCGATAACGTTCTTCATTGACTTCCACTTCCGTGAACAAAGTACCTAATGCATCTGCTATTGCTACCGGCAGGCCGTCTGCCAGACGATAAGAGTATTTGGCTTGAGCATCTTCTACTGAAAGAGTGACCGGGAAATGTTTGTCGGATACTACCATCACGCGGGAATTTATCTTTTTATCAAAATCGCTATGCTTATAAATACCGCGATGAATTTTGCCATGATATGTACAACCGCTTATTAATAACGTTGTGGCACATAACATACAGATACTGCGTAGTAGAAAACGATTCATCATATGTTTTTAAGCAACTCCGTTATTCGTTCTGCGGCAGTTAAAGGATCGGGTAAATCCAGTTTGGCATAATTGGCTTTCATCGTTTGCAATATGGAATTGTTCGCCGAGTTCAAAATCCGGTCCATCAATGTGTATAACTCTTCCTGTAATTGGGGGCCTTCCTGCACCAACGCAGCACATCCAACACTCTGCAAAATCTTAGCATTATAAAACTGATGATTAGCGGCAGCCGTCGGCAACGGTACCAAGAGAGCCGGTTTTTTACAGCAAATCAACTCTGCCAATGTCCCCGCCCCGCTACGACATACCACCAAATCGCTGGCTTGGATCAGATCATAAATTTCATTAGAATAAGGCAAAATTTGTACGCGATTTACTTTACCATAACGATTGACGATAGTTTGATACCAACGGGTCCCGCTGATATGTATAAACTGAATATCGTCATTTTCAGCTACCAGCTTTTTTACGGCATTTATTAAGGCCGCATTCAAGGCCTTTGCCCCTTGACTTCCCCCAAACAGCAGAACCGTCTGAAAAGAAGGATTAAGCCCTAAATCTTTTAATACTTTGTTGCGATTTATCGGTTCGGCAAATTCTTTGCGGATAGGCGTTCCCACCAACACACTACGCGGCATTTTTTTATGCGTAGGCAACCCTAGCAATAATACATTAACAAAACGGGCACAGACTTTGTTGGATAAACCAATTTTAGTATTGGAATCGTGAACGGCTGTTTTAATTCCTTTCAGCCACGATATAAAGACCAGCGGAAACGATACATATCCTCCCGTACCAATAGATACTTGCGGCTTAAATTGAGTGATTGCTTGATTTGTTTGTCGTAAAGCCTTTATAAAATGCCACATAAAACGAATGTGTTTCAAAGGATTAATGGAACGCGGCAAAGCGCAGATATCAATTTCTTGATACTTTAGTTTAGCCTCTTTCAAAACCTCACAAGAAGAATCCCCCCTCCTCACGATAAAGAGAACGGCGCAACCTTGTTGATTTAACGTTCTCCCTAAGGAAAATCCCGGATAAAAATGGCCGCCTGTTCCGCCGGCAGCAATCATAAAACGTTTGTTTTTCATTTATCTATTCCTCGCACGATAATCCGTCGTCTCTTCTGCGTAACGGTTTTTGGGGGCAGATGCTTGCGCCGCCAAATTGGCAATGATCCCCATCATCACCAACGTCATAATTACTGAAGATCCGCCGTAAGAGAAAAAGGGCAACGGAATCCCTTTGGTAGGCAATAGGCCAATTGCCATAGCCATATTAAAGAAAGCTTGACCGCAAATCGTAATGGTAAGTCCAAAAATGAGTAAGCTATGGAAACTATTTTTACAAAGACGTGCCAGCCCAATTCCTCTACCCAATAACCAGCAGAATAACAAGATGATAATCAGCAAGCGGATAAGTCCTAATTCCTCACTCATGATGGAAAAGATAAAATCTGTATGAGCGGCCGGTAAATACTCTAATTTCAGTTCGCTATTTCCAAGCCCTTTTCCAAACCAACCGCCGGAACCCACCGCAATCATGGATTGCCACAACTGATACCCCGCTTTTTGCGCCTGAGCTTCCGGATTTAAGAAGGACAATACACGTTCCAACCGGTACGTATAAAAAATTAATTGATACAACACATAGGGCACCGCGCATACACCTAACACCAATAGATATTTTAGACGGGCCCCCGCCACAAACAACATCATCATCACTACCACGGCCATTAACATAACCGTTCCCAAGTCCGGTGCTTTTGAAATAAGAGCAAATGTAATACCGCTAATAAGTAGCGGTTTTACAAGCAGCCGCCAATTTCGAGCTAATTTGCCTTGTACTTGGCTTAAATAATCGGCAATATAAATCACCAAAGTTACTTTGGCTACTTCGGAAGGTTGCAAATTGAAAAAACCTAAATTAATCCAACGATGCACGTTGGCAATAGGCTGCGTAAACAACACTATCACTAATAAAATCCAAGTGATATACATCAGCCAAATGGGTTTGATATGCGCTTGGATACGCGTGTAAGTCTGGCTTAAAAACAAAGCGGCCGCCACCCCTATTAGATCAAAAATCAGTTGTCGCTTAAAGTACGCCGTGGAGTCAAAGGCCGAAGAAGAATAGGTGAAAATTAATCCAAAACATAAAAAGAAAAAGCAAATAAAAGCTAATTTTTTATCTATCTGCAACCATTGCCAAGCCGGAGTTTCTTTGCGGGGTTTTTTGCCAAAAGAATAGCGCCCCTCTCTGTCTGCTCCACTGAGAGAATGCCCCGTCGCTCGTCCGGATGCGGATTTATGATATAAAATAGCCATATTAACGTATTTTTAGGGAAGCTAATGCCAGCAACATTAACATTGCCCCGGTAATCCAAAATCTGACAATTACTTTTGACTCCGGAATACCGCACAATTCAAAATGATGATGAATGGGAGCCATTTTGAATAAACGTTTCCCATGTGTCAACTTAAAATATCCCATTTGTAACATTACAGAAACAGTTTCTAATACAAAAATACCGCCGGCGATAGGGAGCAATAATTCTTGTTTAACACACAAAGCTGCTGTTCCCAAGACTCCCCCTAAAAACAAGGAGCTGGTATCTCCCATAAACACATTGGCCGGATAAGCATTAAACCACAAAAATCCCAAACAAGCACCGACCAATGCTCCTAAAAATACGGAAATTTCCCCGGCACCCGGCACATAAATGATTTTCAAATAGTCTGCAAAATTTATGTTACCGGCCAAATAAGCAAATACCGCATAAGTAATTGCCGCAAAAACCATACATCCGCTGGCTAACCCGTCTAATCCATCGGTCAGATTAGTTGCATTGGAAGCGCCTACAATGATTAACATTGAAAACGCTAAATAAAATGCAGATAGGTCAATAAAGGTTTTGCTGACATAAGGAATAATCAAAGAAGTGGCATATTCCCCGTTGGGAGGATTAAAAGCCAAATAGCCTACTACTCCCACAGCTGTAATGAGTTGAATCGTTAATTTTACAGAAGAAGGAATGCCTTCTGGGTTACGTTTGACCAATTTAGTGTAATCATCCAAGATGCCGGCAAACGCCAAACTGACCGTCGTAAATAACATGAGTCTGACATACGGGCTGTCCAACCGTGCCCAAAAGAACACACTAATCAGTAAAGTGAACAAGATGAGTAATCCCCCCATGGTCGGAGTACCATTTTTAGCCAAATGAGAGGCCGGACCATATTCCCGCTCAATTTGTTGCACTTTGAAAGCACGCAATTTAGCAATCAAACTGGGTCCAAAAATCAGCGAGAGCACAAAAGAAGTCACAATCGCGCCACCGGTGCGGAATGTAATGTAGTTGAAGATATTTAAAAAACTAATATCGTCGGTAAATAAAGACAAATAATATAGCATGACTTAGATCTCCTTAAGTAGATTTTCAAATTGCATACTTCTGGAAGCCTTCAGCAAGCATACGCCGCCTTTTTCTTGAAGTAGTTTTTGTAAAGAAGCCGTCCATACTTGTGGGGTTTCTCCGTAGTACCAACGCAGCGAAGTATTTCCTTGTAATACATCTGCCGCGTGTTTCATTTCTGCACCTGCTAAAAAGGCATAATCAATCCGGTTGTCTAATAACCAGCGGGCAATTAAGCGGTGAAAGTTCTTAGAGGTTTCTCCTAATTCTTTCATATCCCCCAGCACTGCAATGCGCGGTGAATCTGCGGTATGGCCCAAAATTTCCAAGGCATTTTTCATACTAGCCGGATTAGCATTATAACAATCTAAAATAAACTGTGTATTTCCGCGTTTCATGCGTTCCATACGCATAGGCATTGGCGTATAAGAGAGTAGTCCCTTTTTTATTTCATCCATAAACAGTCCAAGCCCTATAGCGGCTGCACAAGCCGCCGCGGCATTGAGTTTATCATGGCGTTGTAAATTCAAGCCAATTACGTAGGCCGTATTTTTGTAAGTAAACGCAAAACCTTCTGTGTCTAAGATACGCAGGTCTGCCTGCGGATTAAATCCAAAACTAATACGCTTGCCTTTGTAATCATTCAAACGGGCCAACATCTCGTCATCACTATTATATACTAATGTGCCCGACGGTGCCATACAATCCACTATTTCCGTTTTCGTTTTATATACCGTCTCTACATCTTTAAAGAATGCCAAATGCGCGGCTGACACATTGGTAATCACCGCTACATCCGGTACTACTAAAGAAGCTGTTTCCGTGATGTCACCCGGATGAGAAGCCCCCAATTCAAACACACCATATTCGTGTTTGGTTTGTATCTCTAACAAGGAAAACGGAACGCCAAATTGATTGTTAAAATTTCCCATATTAGCCACGGTTTCTCCCGCTTGGCTACAAATAGATTTAAGCATTTGTTTAGTCGTGCTTTTCCCGTTAGAACCGGTAATGGCAGCTATTTTGAGGGTGTGATTTAAGCGGTGGTATTTGGCCAATTCCTGCAATGCTATTAAACTATTCTTTACGGTAATGCTGGATACTTGCGGAGGCAAAACAGGGATACGGTTTTCTTCTCCGATAATCAGCGTAGCACCTTGTTTCACAGCCTGCTCAATAAATTGATGACCGTCATGCGTAGCCCCTTTTAAGGCCCAAAAGCTATCTCCGCTGGCAATTACTCGGCTATCTGTCACAAAAGACTGTATGATCCGATTAGGCTCGGCAGTGTGTAAGGCGCCCTTTATAACAGAAGCCAATTTGGTTAAAGATAAGTTTAATTTCATAATTTCTCCTTAAATTCGTTATTTGTTTTGTTTCACTAGTTCTTCCGGCTTGTCCGGTGCAACCGCTTGCATGGATAACAATCCCTCTGCTACTTCCTTAAATACCGGAGCCGCTGCCGTACCACCAAAGGTGTATTTGGCAGGATTATCTAAAATAATCAAAATCGTAAATTGCGGATCTCCAATGGGAGTAAAACCGCAAAATGATACCACGTGTCGCCGCTTGGCATAGCCGCCTTCTTTATCTAATTTTTCTGCCGTTCCGGTTTTGCCGGCCACGCTGTAACCGGGTATTTGAGCTTTTTTACCGGACCCTTCTAATACGACGTGCTCCAACACTTTTTTCATAATTTCAACGGTTTCCGGTTTAATGACACGGCGAATTTTTTGCACTTTGGCTTTAACTTCTTTGCGGCCGTCGGCATATTCAATACGGTCTATTAAATGCGGTTGTAACAGCCAACCGCCGTTGGCAATAGCCGAGTAAGCACTAATCAACTGAATGGGAGTTAAAGAAATACCATAACCGTAACCTTTGGTGGCAGTATCTACCTTCGTCCATTGGTTATAGGGCGGTACATATCCTTTTGATTCCCCGGTAAAATTGATATCTGTTTTAGTGCCAAATCCAAATGCCTTAATATAGTAAAACAAATTTTTGGCCCCTAATTCCAAAGCTATTTTACCGGCCCCGATGTTGGAGGATAAGGCCATAATTTCAGGAATTGTCAATTCCTCTTGTTTATGTTGTTTGTCTTTTACCACCACTCCCCGAGCAATTTCCCAATTGCGACCACTCATGTCAATGGAATCATTAATAGACACTGTACCGGCATCTAAAGCAGCGGTAATGGCAATTGTCTTGAAAGTAGAACCCGGTTCGTAAGTGAATTGAAAAGGTAAGGACTGACCATCTTTTTGCGGATAGGAAGCGGCGGCCAAAATACGTCCGGTTTGGGGCTGTTGTACCACAATAATGCCGTGTTCCGGCTCATAATCTTTAACCGCTTTAGCTAAAGCCGTTTCCGCATAATATTGCGCCAACATATCAATTGTTAAATACAAACTACCCACCGATTTTTCTTCTTTCAAACTGCGATTATAAATCACTTCTCCCCGACGGGCACGCTTAGCGCGGCGTTTACTAATATCCTGACTTAACTCATCATTAAACATCAGTTCTAAGCCGGAAAGTCCTAAATTTTTAGAATTGGCTGCACCCAATAGGTCAATCGCACTATCCCCGTACGGGTGAATGCGCTCATATTCCGGAGTCACTTCTAGTCCTTGACCTAATGTGGTGTGTAATACCGGTGCCAAATTCATATACACATCAGGCTTTATTTTTTTAGCCACGAAGAAAAATTTACTATCCTTGCGGCTCCACTTCCGTTCTAAATCTTTACGTGAAATTCCCAAAGTATTTATCAGAAATTCTTGTGTTTTGGCTGGATCTTTAACATATTTCTTACTGATTCCGCACGAATGAGTTCGCACCGATTCCGCCAAAGAACGGCCTCGCACGTCATAAATTTGACCGCGCAGGCGATCTTCTTTTAAGTAATCGTAAATAGAGCGTTCCGCTTTACTGACAAATTTATCGTGCTGAAAAGTCTGCATATAAAACAAACGCCCCATAATGATGAGCGGTGCCACCAAACAAATGATTCCGCATAGTTTCATGCGGGCTTTGGCATCATACATAAAAGGGGTTTTCTTCTTCAGCATTTATTTATCCAATACCACAACCGATTGCGGCGGTGTACGACGCAATTTTAATTTCTCTTGTGCCAAGGGTTCGATAGTCTGCGGACCGCCCAGACGTGCTTCTTCTAATTTTAGGTACTGATTACGCGCTTCTTTAATTTCCACTTCGTTTTGTAATTTACCAATCGTTCGGCCGGAGCGGGCTACTTCTATGCGCATCATGACAATTCCAAAGGTGATAATACTGATGATAAATACGATTTTGAATAGTTTCATTTTATTTTCTCAATGACTCTTAATTTTGCACTACGTGCACGTGAATTTTGCCGAATTTCTTCATAGGACGGCACAATAACATGTTTATTAACCAGTTGCCATTGGCCACCAGCCACTAACTCTTTGAAACGGCGTTTAACCAAACGGTCTTCCAAAGAATGAAAGGTTAGTACCGCTGCTCTCCCACCCACACCTATCACCTGCGGCAACAAAGAAATCATTTGTTCAACGCATTTTAATTCCTCATTGACCGCAATGCGTAAGGCTTGAAAAGTTTGAGTAGCCGGATGAATTTTCCCGCGTCCGTGCACCACACTCTCTACTAATTTTTTGAGTTGTCCGGTCGTAGTAATCCTTTCTTGCCGGCGGCTGGCCATAATAGCCATAGCAATGGCATGGGCATGAGATTCTTCGCCATATTCTGTCAAAATCCGTTCTAATTCAGCCAAGCCCCACTCATTCACTATTTCTTCTGCCGTTAAGGAAGAATCTAAATCAAAACGCATATCCAGCGGCCCGTCTCGTAACAAACTAAACCCTCTGGCAGGATTATCTAATTGGTAGGAGCTAAGCCCCAAATCAAACAGAGCGCCGTTTACATCCTTCACTCCATACTGATCTAACACTTCCCGTGCTTGCGTATAGGAAGCATGCACCGCGGTCAAGCGATCATCCGCTACATTACGTTTAGCCATTTGCAAGGCTTGCTCATCTTTGTCAAATCCAAATAAACGTGCTTGCGGCCCTAAGTGGCTCAAAAATAATTTACTATGTCCCCCCAGTCCTAAAGTACCGTCCATATATACCCCATTGGGCTGGGTTAATAGAATGGCCGCAATTTCCTTAGCTAAAATAGGAATATGAGTCCATATCTCTTGCATTAAAAATTCCCCTGATATCCATTCGTTGGCACCATCTTCAACTTAGGAATTACCGTATGCTGTTGAGTCTTCTGAGTAGGTTGTGTAACCGGTATAGAAACGGTTTGGGTAGAGGACAAAACCTGATTGGATACGGCACCGCCAGCAGTCTTAGAATTAGAAGCCCCTTTTTTCCCTACCTTTTTAGACAAATCAAACAACCATACATTTTGCAAGACAGATATTTTATTAAAAGGCATACCATAGGCACGATAGAGCGCCTGATATACGGGGGTGCCGTCTTTTAACTCATTACAAAAACGGTAAAACTCGTCGCGGCTATGGCTGTTGAGCAAATAATCCACAATACTATAGGATTCTGTATACCACAGTTCAGCCTGTTGCGTGGTCAAGGAAGAAATATCGTTTGTATTCATCAAGTCTTCCAATTGAATATATTTCCCGGCCAAAATTCGCTGTAACCCGTCGTCTACCCAGCTTGGTTTGCGATTGGTCACATTGATTTGCATATACACGGCCATTCCTTCCGATAACCACAAAGGAGAAACACTAGGTAAGAAATAACCGTCGAAGTACAAATGGGTCAATTCATGTACGGAGAGTTGATAAAAATCTTTCCCTTCCAACACATACATAGTATCCGCTCGTAAATCCGAAGCCGCGCCAGACCAAGACGGACGTTTTGTGAAATCCATGTAGCTGTCTTTATTTCCAAACAGCATAATCAGAACCTTATTGGGTTTCATCACCAATGTAAAGGGTGTCAAATCCAACATCAAATTGCCATGAATATTATCCAATACGGTCTTTAACTTATCGGTTACGGGTTGATCCTGGCGATAAATCAAATAACTGTATGTTTCTGCCGTCATAAACCCCGGCGGTGGCGGAACCCAACGCACTTTATGTTGGGCACTGCTGTCATAGCGGAACATAGAAGGAACTTCCTGCACTTGGCTACCGGCCACAGACAAATCCTTATGCACGCTTTCCAGTCCACTCAACATTTTTTCAAATTCATTCTTGGCATTATCTCGCTCTTGCGGTGTTTCGGGCTCATTAAATAGTTCATCAAATACTTCCTGAGATACCTCATGACGGGTAATTGAGCCATCCTGCGAGGAAGAGGAGTTTTCTGGCACGGCAAGTATTTTACGATACACTGCTTTAACATCTACATTAAAATGGCGCAAAATAGGCGGGGTAATGAGTAAGATTACCAATACCCAAAGCAAAATTTTAATTTGTTTCATTATATCCATGATGAGAATACCGCCAAATATCGTATTTTCATTTCATCCGGTAAGATATATTGTATCGGATTTTGAGCTTGTATGCCTAGACGAGTTACTAAAGCCTCGTTTGCTTGCCCGGGTTGACTTTGATAGGCAGCCAATGTCCCCCCCTTTTTTACACAAGGAGCCAGTAGCGGCAATATATCATTAATCTGTCCCATAGCACGCTCAGTTACTAAATCAAAGCTGCCCGCTGTATCCTGTCCCAAACGGATATTAGAAACTGTCACATTTTTTAACCCCAGTTTCAAGACAGCCCAATTCAAAAAAGTACAGCGTTTTTGCAAACTTTCCACCAAGGTTACTCGCACGTGCGGACAAAGAACCGCCATTGTAATTCCAATATATCCGGCTCCGCTTCCCATATCAGCCGCCAGGCTGTTTGCAGGTAAATGCTTGCATATACCGGCCACGGGGAAAGCATCCGCAATATGACGAGTAAAAATCTCATTTTTATCAGCTACGCTGGTCAAATTCAATACTTCTTTTTTTCCCCAAACCAAATCTACGTATTGGGCCAATATGTCCCATGCCGTATCGGTAATTGTAAGGCCTAGTCCAAGGGCAAAATTATTCAACTTTTGACGCATGTTTAAGTCTCCGATAGCGTTCTATATGGATGGCCAAGAGTTGAATATCAGCCGGTGTAATACCCGGGATACGAGAGGCTTGTCCCAATGTGCGCGGGCGCACCGTTTTCAATTTTTGACTGCTTTCAATTAAAAGACCTTTCACTGCGGCAGGATCAAAACCTTCCGGAATAATAATGTTATCGGCCTGAGCTAATTTTTCAGCATCTTTTTTGTTACGTTCATAGTATCCGGCATATTTTTGATGAACATCTACGTGAAAACGTACCTTCTCAGCAGTCCACGGATATAAACCGTCTTCTTCTACGACGTGATTGCTATTTTCAAGCAGTTTCTCCACTTGTTGGCGATATTTTTCAAAAGCCGGTTGATACTTTTTGTCTAAAGTACCCAACTTAAATCCGTGCGGGCACAGCCGCAAATCCGCATTATCATTACGCAGCAAAATACGATACTCTGCCCGGGAAGTAAACATACGGTATGGTTCATTAACGCCTTTGGTAACCAAATCGTCAATTAATACCCCGATATAGGCTTCATCGCGCCGCAAAACAAAGGGAGCTTTACCCAGCACTTTATGAGCGGCATTGACCCCCGCCATAAACCCTTGTCCGCCGGCTTCTTCATAACCGGTGGTACCATTCATTTGCCCCGCACAAAATAATCCGGGTACAATTTTACTTTCCAAAGAGGGATACAAATCCATCGGATCCGAGAAATCATATTCTACGGCATAACCGGAGCGAGTAATAGTTGCTTTCTCTAGCCCGGGGACAGATTTCAATAGCATTCGTTGTACTTCTTCAGGCAAACTGGTTGAAAAGCCTTGGATATAATACTCTTCGGTATTATTTCCCTCCGGTTCCAAGAAAAGCGGATGGCTTTTAACATCGGGAAATTTTTTAGTTTTATCTTCCACCGAAGGGCAATACCGCGGCCCCATGGCATGGATTTTGCCGCTATACATAGCCGAACGGTGCAAGTTTTCGCGCAAGATTTTATCCGTTTCTTCCGTTGTGCGCGTAATGTAACAGGATAAAAATTTTCGTTTAGCCAAGGCACTGGCATCACTAAAATGCGAAATGGGTTGAAAAGGATTGTCCGATGGTTGCAAACGAAATTGCGAGAAATCAATATAGCGGGCATTAATGCGCATCGGCGTGCCCGTTTTGAAACGAATAATATGCAATCCTAACGCTTTCAAACTATCGGAAAGGCGGTTACTGGGCATATCGTTATAACGACCACCCGGGAACATTTCTTCTCCGATATGAATAGTACCGCCTAAAAAAGTACCCGTGGATAGAATAACTGTTTTTGCGGAATAGAAAGTATTACGTAAAGTTAAGACGCCGTTCACGCCTTGGTCACCGGTGGTAATTTGCACCGCTTCATCTTGCATGATATCCAGATTAGGTTGCAATTCCAAGGTATGTTTGAAGGTGAATTGATAGGTTTTTTTATCGCATTGTACCCGCGGTGAATGTACCGCAGGGCCTTTGCCGGTATTGAGCAAATGATAATGTACGGCAGCTGCATCGGTTACCAATCCCATGGCTCCACCCAAAGCATCTACCTCACGTACAATTTGGCCTTTTGCAATGCCGCCGATTGACGGATTACAAGACATTTGAGCAATGGTATCTAGGCTTTGCGTAAGTAGCAAAGTACGTACTCCGATTTTAGCCGCGGCTAATGCGGCCTCACATCCGGCATGTCCGCCGCCAATTACAATCACATCATATAAATCTGGACAAGTAAACATTTATTTTCCTATGCAAAATTTAGAAAAAATAACATCTAATACATCATCGGGAGTTACCTCCCCCGTTAAATCTTTCAGCGCACGCAAAGCCCCGCGGATATGTTCGGCATAAAGCTCCAATCCGCGTTGATGATTTAATTGCACTAAGGCACTTTCCAATTCCGTTTGCGCCTCTAAAATGGCTTGGTATTGCCGCAAATTGGAAATCAAAATACCCTCTTGGGCTTGGGCAGGTGGCACCTCCACAAATTGCAGCAACTGCTTACGCAGAGTCTCAATTCCTTCTCCGGTTTTGCAGGACACATACACCGTATATTGAGCCCTCCCTTCCAAGGCGCAACGTTCCTGCGATGCCTTATCAGTTTTATTTAATACAAGTACCGTCGGTTTTCCCGTATGCTCTACATTGTCCCACAAGGCCTCTTCCTGAGTCGTTAAAGAACGAGTTAAATCTGTCACGAAGAAAACTACGTCTGCTTTTTCCATGGCTTTTAAGCTGCGTTTCATGCCTTCTTGTTCCGCAGGGTCTAAAGCATGGTCTCGGATGCCCGCTGTATCGGTTAGAATAATTTTTTGACCCTCTATATCCAGGGTTTCTTCTACCGTATCTCGTGTAGTGCCGCTTTGTGCAGACACGATAGCCCGTTCAAATCCTACCAAGGCATTAAGTAAACTGGATTTACCGCAATTGGGAGCCCCTACTAAAGCGACTTTCAATCCTTCCTTAAGCAATCTGCCAACGGAAAAAGTATCTGCCAAACGTCCTAAAAGATTTACTTGTTGGCGTAAGGCTTTCATCACACCTTCTTCATCTAATGGAGACATTTCTTCGTCCACGTCATCTAGGCGTACTTCGATTTGAGCCAATGTTTCCGTCAGAATTTGCTTTGTGTTTTGTAGTTGATTACTCAGTCGCCCGTCTAAAGAAGAAAGGGCTACTTCGTGAGCCGATTTATTGCCCGCCGCGATTAAATCACACAGAGCCTGGGCCTGTATCAAATCCATCTTTCCGTTTAAGAAAGCCCGATAAGTAAATTCCCCCCGCTTGGCCGGCACGGCACCCAAAACACATAACAGTTCAAGTAAACGTCCGCGAATATAAGCAGAACCATGTAGAGAAATTTCCACCACCTCTTCTCCCGTAAAACTACGTGGGGCCGGAAAATAAGTAACCAAGGCCTCATCTAGCAATTTGTTCCCATCATATAGACGGCAAAAAGTTTGCACCCGCGGCAGAAATTCTTTCTTTCCGTTTGTTAATTGCAGCAACAAAGACAGTGCTTTCGGTCCGCTGATGCGCACCAAAGACACTGCACCTTGTCCCGCAGCAGTTGCGGGGGCGCAGATAGTGGTAATCATATTTATTATTTTATAATTTTTTGAGAGGTCTGTGAAGGATTTTTTCCGTACGCGCGCGAAAAATCCCGCCGTTTGGCGGGAGATAATAGAAAATTGTGCGGTTAGCTGTCTTTTTCAATATATCCAAACCGCTCCAAAAAGGAATCTTCGTTACGCCAGTTGGGGCTAACTACTACTTGCAATTCCAAGCGGTAAGGGCGTCCGAGGAATTCTTCAATGCGTTTTTGTGCTTTTTGCCGCAAAGCCGCAATAGCACTGCCGCCTTTGCCAATCAAAATTGGTTTTTGGCTTTCACGTTCCACATGGATAATGGCCCGAATATAATTCTTAGCGCCCAAATTTTCTGTGAATTTTTCTATTTCCACTTGGGTACTGTACGGAATTTCTTTTTGATAAAGTTTGAAAATCTGCTCTCGAATAAATTCAGCCGCATAAAAACGTTCCCAACGGTCTGTCCACTGCCCTGCCGGAAAATAAGCCGGGCTTAGCGGCAAAGCGGATGCAACGGCATTTTTGAGAGCGTCCACCCCTTGTCCGCGCAAAGCACTAATTTCAAATACTTTTTCAATTTTAGGTAATGCCTGTTTAATGCTTTCCTGCAAAGCTGCCAACGCAGTTTTGTCTTTGACAAGATCTGCTTTATTAAGCACCAAATAAACAGGACAATAAGTCGTGGCAATTTTGGCAAATAAATCCTTATGGGCCGGCAAATCCGGCGCAGAAGCATCTATTAACAACAAAATAATATCGGCATCTTCTCCCACCGCTCGATCAACGCAAGAGACCATCGTTTGTTGTAATTTGTAATGAGGGCGTAGGAAACCCGGTGTGTCGACAAATACAATTTGAAAATTTTCCCCCTCGGCAATGGCCAAAATGTTTTGCCGCGTGGTTTGAGGCTTATCAGTCACGGGCGATAGAAGCCCTCCCGCCAGTGCATTAAGCAAAGTGGACTTACCGGCATTAGGTAATCCGGCCAGTACAGCAAAACCACTGTGAAAATTTTCGGAAGACATATATATATTGTACCTGATTTTCCTTATTTAGAAGCGTGTGTTTTTAACGCTTGATGAGCTAGGGCCTGTTCCACCGCTATAGCCAGTTGATCCGCACACGAAGTGCCCTTGCCGCCGCAATCGTTTCCTTTTAATAATTCTACAATACGTTTGGCCTCTGTGCCTTGTAACAGTTTAGCAATGGCCGCCGTATTACCCGGGCAACCGCCATCGAAGCGGATATCATAAATTTTGCCATTTTCTAAAGCAAAAGAAATTCCAGACGGGCAAATACCTTGCGTAGTAAAAGAATAGGTTTGCATAAAAATACTCCTATATAGTTTTTTATATTTTACCATTTAGAAGGGCCTATCTTGCAACATAGGTCCTTTGAACAAGAAAAAATAGGTCTAAATTCCCTTGTAATATTAGGATGGATTAGCTATGATATAGGTATATAAAAGGAGAAAATATGAAAAAACAAATCACAACTGTTTTGCTAGCTATTGCCTTTCTTTCTACTAACTTGTTCGCTATCACACCGCAAGAACAAATAGATGGCGTGGATAAAGAACTTCACAAACAATCTGCTGCACAAGCCCAGGCTGCACAAGAAGATAAAGAAGATGAAGAGGAAGAGGAAAATCAAGCCAGCGGAGAAATAGACTCCATGGTCGATGAGGCTAATCAATCTAATTCTTCCAAATCCGCCTCTGCAAAAGAGAAATCGACTGCGTCACAAGCCAAATCTTCTAAAACCAAAGAAAAACGCCTATCCAAAGAGGAAAAAAGACAAGCTGCCGTCGCACAGAAAGAAAAAGAACTCCAGTGGGAAAAGCTGCGCAATGAATTGGATCATTATGTAGCAGACAGCTATTGGATTACGTGGAAATGGGAAAGTATCGGAGATGTACAAATGGCTCTGGGCATAACCAGATTAGGATTTATTCCTGTTAGACTGGTTACGGCTGTGTTCGGCGCAAGCTCTCTGTCGGACAGTCTGGAAGATTGGATTACAAAGATATTACTTAAAGATCGAGGCAAAAAGTTCTTTGCCCTATCTCCCTCACACAGAATGGAGTCGTTGTATGTCAGAATACAGTACAATGCTTTTAACTTATTGCGGATTTCTACGGATGATTATTTTGATTTAATTGAAGAATATCCGGAAGTTGAATATTTATTTAACGACTTATATACCTTTTTCAAATGGCGCTCTCATTTGCACGGATATTATGCCGAATATGCTGCTACAACCAATAAAGATTTAGCAAAAATTTATGAAACATATTCGGAAGCAACTGATAACAATGAGAGTTTCTACTCCTATCTGCTCAAAAATGCTGACAAAAAAATACTGGCGGAATATTTACAAGCACCTAATGATTATCGGTACAATGAGTATTTCCTTTACAAAATATTTCAAAGAGCAGTGAGAAGAAATTCTTTCTTGGCTTGGGAACAATTGTCCCGTATCGCCAAACAACAAATGTTACAAGCTATTGAGAAAAACGCTACTTTGTTAACGACCCAAACAGCCGAACAAGAAGAAATATCTTTACAGGATTATGCATTTCAGGCGTACAACGCCCTTGAAAAAGGCCGCAAATGGAATGGCTATCAGCGTTACGCTGTGTGGCACAACAATGCTCTTCCTCTGGCTATGAATCCTAGATTAGGAGCCGGTATAGCCCTCAGAAAAGAGATTGAAAAAAAGATGAAAGGGAAATCAAAAGAAAACATTAGAAAAGCCTTTGAAGAAAAGCGGATGGATTATCTCCAGTCTCGCGAAACAAACCCTGTTGATATCCAATGGAAAAAACTGTTGGCAACCCCTGTTGAAGGTCAGAATGGATCCGAACAAAAAGAAGGGCAGACAACCAATCCGTTGAGTAAATATAAACGCATTCCGGACGAAGACGGATATATTGCTACGCCTAAATCCCGGCCGGATCCCATCGCAGATGATTTTACACTGTTAGATGAGATCGCTGAAAAATTAACTAAAAAAGCACTCGAATTATAATTTTGAGTAGATGGATAAAAAGGGCCGCTTAGTAGCGGCCCTTTTTACGGGGTATATGTTTTCCCCTTGAGTCATAATTTGACAAACACGCGCGGTTAATGCTAAGATAAAGTATCTGGAAAAGCGACGTGGTCTCACGTCGCTTTTTACTTAATCAGGCAGGTGTACAATGAAAGATCCTAAAACAATTGAACAAACCGTGGCCGCCGCATTAGCCGGACAAAATGTGGAGTTAGTAGATTTAGTCATTCAAAATCAAGGCCGAAAAAAATTGTTGCAGTTCTTCGTGGACAAAGAAGGCGGTATTACGCTGGACGATTGTTCCGCGCTTACTGACAAAATTGATTCCATTTTAGAAATGGAAAGTTTAATAGATGGGGCTTATATTTTGGAGGTTTCTTCTCCGGGCGTAAAACGCGCTTTGAAAAAACCGGCCCACTTTAAACGTTTTATTAATGAACGTATCCGCGTGGTAGTTAAAACCCCGATTGAAGGCCGCGGATTTTTTACGGGCCAACTGGCCTCTGCCGATGATGAAGGTTTCGTACTCGATGACGGCACCACCCAATTTAATTTTAAGTACACTGACGTTAAAAAAGTCAATTTGGACCCTGTACTTGAATTTTAACACTAGATAAAAGGAGAACACATAAAATGGAAGGAACAGCAAAAGATTTAATTCAAGCCTTGGAAGGTTTGGAAAGAGAAAAAAATATTAAACGTGATGATATTTTGAAAACGATTGAAGACGCCTTAGTTTCTGCTCTGCGCAAAAATTTAGGTAGAACTGCTCAATTGAGTGCTAAAATTGATGTACAAACCGGCTCTATTCAGGCCTTTCAAACATTGAACGTGGTAGAAGCAGTCACCAATCCGGAAACCGAAATTGACGTGGAAGCTGCCAAAGCACATCTTAAAAATCCGAAGGTCGGAGATGTAGTTACGTTGACGCAGGACGTAGAGGATTTTTCTCGTATTGCCGCACAAATTGCCAAACAAGTGCTGATTCAAAAGGTGCGCGGTATTGAACGGGAAAACTTTTACAATGAATTCAAACCTCGCGAAGGCGAAGTGATCACCGGCTCCGTTCGCCGTTTTTCCGATAGAGATTTAATCGTAGATTTAGGCAAAGTAGAGGCTATCTTGCCTTATTGCGAACAGATTAAAAAAGAACACTACACCAACGGTTCCCGTGTAAAAGCTATCATTGCCAAAGTGCTCAATCAAAATGATTTAGCTAACATTGGGGATGATCCTGTACTGAGCCGCTATAAATCAGCTGCTTTCAAAATGGATAAAGGTCAACGTGGACCCTATGTGATTTTATCCCGTGCCAACAGCAAATTTATGGAAGAGCTTTTCAAAGTAGAAGTCCCCGAAATTAGCGAAGGCATCGTGGAAATCAAAGCTATTGAACGCGACCCGGGATTCCGCGCCAAAGTGATTGTGTCTAGCATTGATCACAAAATTGACCCCATCGGTACCTGTGTAGGTATGCGGGGTATTCGTATCCGTGCGGTAATGAATGAACTCTCCGGCGAACGTATTGACTTGATTAATTATTCAGACGAAATCACCACCATGTTGGCTAATTCCATCGCGCCGGCCCGTGCTAACTTTGTCAAAATTCTCAGCATGAGTGAAAAGAAGGCCTTAATCATCGTTCCCGATGATCAGTTGGCTATTGCCATTGGTAAAGATTGGCAAAATATCAAATTAGCTTCCCGCTTGACCGGATGGGAACTCGAAGTAAAGAGCGAAACCCAAAAAGCCAAAGAAGCTGAAGACGCCGCCGCCGCGACTCAGAACACCATTGCTAACATTGAAGGCATCGGCCCGAAAACTGCTGAAATCTTGCAAAAAGCCGGCTACGAATCGGCTGAGCAAATTGCCACCGCAGAAGCGGAACATTTGTCTGCTTTACAAGGAATTGGCGAAAAAACAGCCGCTAAGATCATAGAAAGCGCCAAACAATTTATCGCCGCGCAGGAGCATGCCGATGACCAAGCCAACTAATAAGGAAGAGGAAAAGGCTGCTAAAAAGAAGCCGGCCGCCAAAAAACCGGCTACTAAGAAAACAGCTGTCAAAAAAGAATCTACGGTTAAAAAGACTACCGTTAAAAAAACGGCGGCTGAAAAACCGGCTAAAAAAGAGGCGGACAAGAAACCTGCCGTTAAAAAGGTAGCTGTCAAAAAAACGACCGCGCCCAAAACGATTCCCGCCAAAGAACAATCAAAGCCCGTGGAAACAAAGCCGGCTCCGGTAGAGAAACCTGTTGCGCCCAAACCGCAACCTAAACCGGTAGAAACTCCGGCAGTCAAACCGGCCGCACCTACTCCGGCTCCACAACCGGCTCCTGTTCAAAAGCCTGCTCCGGTTCAGAAACCGGCTCCGGTACAGCAACCTATTGCGCCAAAGCCGCAACCTAAACCTCAGCCTAAACAAGAGGAACCGGCCAAGCCTCAAGGTAAAGTGGTCCGCTTAATCGGTACGGAAACCGTAAAAGATTTAGCGGAAAAAATGAATTTTAAGATTAATGACTTCATCAAAAAGTTAATGATGATGGGCGTGTTCGCCACCATTAATCAACGCTTGGAAAAAGATATGGTGGAACTCATCTGCTCCGAATGTGGTTTTTCCATTGAAACCGCCGAAGCGGAACTGGACGAAGAAACCGTCAACATTATGGAAGCGAAAGATGATCCGGCCAGCTTGAAACCGCGCAGTGCCGTCATTACCATCATGGGTCACGTAGACCACGGTAAGACCTCTCTGTTAGACGCCATTCGCAGTTCTAACGTCGTCGCGGGAGAGGCAGGTGCCATTACACAACATATCGGTGCCTATCGCGTCCGCACTCCAAACGGCGAGTTGACCTTTTTAGACACACCGGGACACGAAGCCTTTACCGCTATGCGTGCCCGCGGAGCTCAAGCAACCGATATTGTGGTACTAGTCGTGTCTGCGACTGACGGCATTATGCCGCAAACTATAGAAGCTATGGAACATGCCAAAGCCGCCGGTGCACCCATTATTGTGGCCGTCAATAAAATTGATTTGCCGGGTGCCAATGTGGACCGTGTCAAACAAGATTTGGCTGCCCGTGGACTGGTGCCGGAAGAATGGCAAGGAAATACCATTTTCGTCGAAATTTCTGCTAAGAAAAAAATCAACATTGATAAACTGCTGGAAATGATTTCTTTGCAGGCAGAAATGATGGAGCTCAAAGCCAATCCGGATCGATTGGGTGTCGGGGTTATTTTGGAAGCTAAACGCGATAATAAACGCGGTGTCGTGGCTACGGTACTTGTACAAAAAGGTACCATGAAAGTGGGAGACCCGTTTATCGTGGGTACCAGCTATGGCCGCATCCGCGCATTAGTAGACGAAAACGGCGGACGATATCAAAAAATCGGCCCCAGTGTGCCGGCTGAAGTATTTGGTATTAACGGTGAGCCGCCACAAGTGGGTGACACCCTCTACATTATGGAGAGCGAAAAAGAAGCTCGCTTTGCCGCTGAGAAACGCAAATTAGCCCAAAAAGAAGACATCAATGCCCGCCGTGCCAAACAAGTATCATTGTTGAATTTGAAAAAAGATGAAAACGATGAAAACACGGTCAAACGTTTGCCGATTGTGCTCAAAGCAGATGTGCAAGGTTCTATCGAGGCTATTAAGGACGCGCTGTTGCGCATTCCGTCGGATGAGGTGGAGCTCGACATCATTTTATCGGCACCGGGCAATGTAAACGAGTCAGACATTCTGCTGGCTAAGGCCAGTAATGCTGTGGTGATTTGTTTCCATGTTGACGTGGAACATAAGGCCGAAGAAGAAGCTGAGCGCGAAGGCATTGAAATCCGCAAATACACGATTATCTTTGAACTCTTAGAAGATATCAAAGCCGCCATGGAAGGTTTGCTTGAACCGGATGTGGTGGAAGTATCTTTAGGAAAAGCCACCATTAAAAAGGTCATGCGCTTAAGCTCCGGCATTATTTCCGGCTCTTTAGTAGAAGAAGGGAAAATGGTACGCGGCGGCGAAGTAAAAGTGCTGCGCAACGGAGAAGAAGTAGGCCATGGTAAAATCGGTGGGCTCAAACGCTTCAAAGACGACGTCAAAGAAGTGGAAAAGGGCTTTGAATGCGGTATTTTAGTCGAGGGCTTCAAAGCTGTACAAGAGGGCGATATCATTGAGTGCATTAAGCATGAAAATGTCACCCGCCGCATTAAAATGTAAGGTTTACAAACCCGCTGAAAACCCCGAAGCGTAAGCGACGGGGTTTTCTTATGCGCCCGAGGTAGAGGGCTTCAAAGCCGTACAAGAGGGCGATATCATTGAGTGCATCAAACACGAAAACGTTACCCGAAGAATTAAGATGTAAGAATTAGGACATCACAAAAAAACCCCGAGGCACGAACCTCGGGGTTTTTACAATCTAATCTATCGAGTTTCTTGCCTTGATTTCCTACCGGAAAGTGATTATAATAAAAGTAGGAGCAACACGATTTTAAACACGTCCAAAAAGTTCTATACAAGGGGGCTGTTATGCAACCGAAAAAACTCAAACAGTTACGCATTTTTGTCAGTAGTACCGACGTGGTGGACCATCATTTACTTTATGAAGGCATCATTCGCCGCGCCAAAAAATACGGCCTGGAAGGGGCCACCGCCATTAAAGGCCGCATGGGATATGGCATCAGCAGTGAACTGCATAATGAACGCTTTTTTGAACTGATGGAAAAATTCCCTGTGGTGGTGGTGATGATTGATCAACCGGCAAAAATAGAAGGCTTTTTGAAAGAACTGCTTCCTTGGCTTGAATCGCAGCCGAAAGGATGTTTGGTCACCACACAAGATGTAGATGTGTATCTGGCTAAAAAGGGCGATTCCAAAAAATAATTTTCCCCCCGCTTCGGCGGGGTTTTTATTGCCCTAGTCTAAAATGCTATAATGACTGTATGATAGACAGAATTAAACGTTTGGAAGCCCTGTTTTTACAGGAAATTAATACGCAGATTACTAAAATGACTGCGGCGGGCAGTTTTGGCGGATTTGTCACCATTACGGCGGTACGCGTGACCAAAGATTTGGCTACCGCAAAAGTATATTTCTCCGTCTTTGGAAGTCCGGAAGATAAAAAGAAAACGCAAGAACAATTGTCTCTTTTGCGTAAAGAATTAGGGGGCTTGTTACGCCACCGTTTGCATCTAAAACGAATTCCGTCTTTCAGCTTTGAATACGATGACACGCCTGAACAGGCCAGTCGGGTAGAAAGCATTTTTAGAATCATTGAAAAAGAGAAAGAGCAAGACCATGAATAGCGAAAAATCATTTGAGCAGGTATGGAAGGCTATTTTGGAAGGGCAGAACTTCTTCGTCGCCGGACACTTAAATCCGGACGGAGATTCTTTGGGTTGTACGCTGACGGTATGCTCTTTATTAGAGCGCTTGGGTAAAACGGCCTATGCCTATGCTTCCCCCGCCATTGGAACCGATTTGTTATTCTTGCCCGGACTAGAAAAAATTCACTTAAGCGAACTTCCGCAAAAACCTCAATTTGATACTGTTATTTTACTGGAATGTTCGGATCGTAAACGCGGCGGTGATTTGGAAAGTGTATTAAAAAATGCCAAAACCTTAATTAACATTGACCATCACTTGGTCAGTGATGCTTACGGCCACGTCAATCATATTGATTCCACGGCTTCGTCGACTGCGGAAATTATTTTTCAACTCTTTGAAGCATCCCCGGACAATTTATTACCTACGCCGGAAGAGGCCACTTGTCTTTATACCGGTCTGGTTACCGATACCGGCCGCTTTTTGCATACAAACACTACCGCAGAAGCATTGCGTGTGGCATCGGCTTTGGTGGCACTGGGAGCCGATGTAAATAAAATCAATCAAGTTATTTACTTTACCAAATCTTACACCGAACTCAAATTATTGGGCCGCGCGTTGGAAAAAATGCAATTGCGGTTTCAAAAGAAATACAGTGAAATTGTACTCACGCTGGCTGATTTTGAACCACTCAATGCAGTTCCTTCCCAAACACAAGGAATTGTGAGCCAGCCCACGATGATTCCGGGCGTAGAAGTATCTGCCTTGATTAAAGAAGAGCCGGATAAAGTATCCGTTAATTTACGCTCTCGCAATAAAATCGACGTCAGTGCCATTGCCCAAAAGTTCGGCGGCGGCGGCCATGCTCGTGCGGCCGGCTTCAAAATAATTGGCAAACCGGTCCAAGTTGTAGCCGATGAACTGGCAAAAGTCGTGCAAGAAATTTTACTGTCTCATGGACAATAAAACAGCCTCTATATCCTCTGTTAAAAGTGGACTTTTACTGCTGGATAAACCCCAAAACTTTACTTCCAATGACATGGTGGCTATTGCG
This sequence comes from Elusimicrobiaceae bacterium, assembly GCA_017528825.1. Lineage (NCBI taxonomy): Bacteria > Pseudomonadati > Elusimicrobiota > Elusimicrobia > Elusimicrobiales > Elusimicrobiaceae > Elusimicrobiaceae bacterium. The sequence goes on from JAFXOI010000023.1 coordinate 37,979, forward strand.
CGCCGTGTCTTGCGTACCAAATGTATCGGTCACAGTGGAACTCTAGATCCTATGGCTACCGGTTTGCTGATTTTACTGGTGGAACGGCAAGCTACACGACTACAAAATCAATTTTTACAATTAGATAAGGTTTATCAAGCCACCTTAAAATTGGGCATAGATACGGATACTTGGGACGCACAAGGAACACCTCTAAATAGTGCCCCCATTCCTTCCATAAGTATCGCTGATATTGAACAGACTGCACAGACACTTACCGGTACCGTGCGTCAACAAATCCCCCCTTTTAGCGCCAAGAAAATAAACGGCCAAAAAATGTATGACCTGGCTCGGAACGGGCAACCCGTATCAGACCGCTACAATGAAATTAAAATTTTTTCTTGGCAAGATTTTATATGGGATGGAAAAGACCAGCTGTCCTTTACTTTGCATTGCTCGTGCGGTACCTATGTACGTTCTGTAGCGCGTATGTTGGCCCAAACCTTGGGAACGACCGGTCACTTGACGCAACTGCGACGGCTTAGCATCGGTCCTTTCCACGTGCAAAATTCTTTTGATGGCAGTAAATTAAAAACAGTTTCTCACGCAGAAATAGTACAATGGTTACAGGAGCCGCAGTTATGAGAGCCAAACACATTATAACCATCGGAACTTTTGACGGAGTACATTGGGGACACCGCGCTTTGTTTAATCGCTTAGAACAAGCGGCTATACGCTACCAATTAAAACCCTTGGTACTTTATTTTCCTTATCCGCCCAAAACATTTTTATCCGATGCTCCGGCCATGACTGTGCTTTCTACCCCACCGGAAAAAAAATCTCTGCTAAAAAAATATTTATCCGGCATAACTTGTGAGGAGCTCAATTTCCAATTATATCGGGAGTATTCCCCAGAACAGTTTTTTAAGAAAGTATTATTGGAAAAATATCACTGCGCAGCCTTGCTGGCAGGGCCAGATTTCGCTTTCGGTAAAAACCGTCAAGGAAATGATACTTGGTTGGCCCACAAATGTGAGCAAGCCGGTATAAACTTTGAGATAATGCCATTTTATGATGGCCCTCACGGAGAAAAAATATCCTCTTCACTGATCCGCAAAACATTAGCATCAGGCGACATTTCCACCGCAAGCGGACTATTAGGCCGTCCCTACACCGCAGAGGGAAGAATTATTACCGGACACAAACTTGGACGCCAATTAGGTTTCCCGACTGCTAATTTAGATATTAATTTTTATAAATTATTGCCGCTGGGGGTTTATGCGGTCAAGGTTAAATTAGGCAAAAAAATATATCGCGGAGTGTGTAATATCGGTTTTCGCCCGACCGTTAATACCCTTGCCACTCCTCTGACCGAAGTACATATTTTAGATTTTAATCAATCTATTTATGGTCGCCGCTTGGAAATCACATTTATAGACAAAATCCGCGGCGAAGTAAAATTTGACGGATTAGAAGCCCTCAAAGCTCAATTAACCCGCGACAAACAAGCCGCCCAATCACTAATTCCGGACGCCTTATTAAACGCCACGTATTAAGATCCTTTCTTCTCAGCGGCTTCTACCTGCGGTTTGTATAAAACATCATAATAACTACGATTATCTTGCGGTTCTGTAGCTGCTGCCGAATAGTCCGTATAAGTGGTGGGTACGTGAATAGTAGAAATTCCTTCCACCCGTCGGATTAGATTATTACCGGAATCGGTAATATACAACATATCCCGCGGCGTAATGGTTATCCCGCTGGGATAGGCCAGCTTGGCATCCCAAGCATTTATATCTTCCCCATTATAACCGCGCCGGCCGTTACCGACTACCGTTTCAATGCGGGTTTGTCTGCGTTCAAAATCAATGCTAATACGGCGGATACGTTGATTGTCTGTATCGGACACATAAATACGTCCTTTACTGTCCATGGCCAGTCCTGTCGGATGATTAAATCGAGCATCTACACTCCGGCCGGTGTTATCCCCCATATAACCGCGTTTTCCGTCGCCAGCTATTGTAAAAATACGTTGACTGCGGTGTTCTACCACGCGAATTTTATTATTACCGGTATCAGAAATAAATAAATTTCCTTGCTTATCAAATGCAATATCCGTAGGATAGTATAATCGTGCATTGACTGCCAGCCCCGAATCACCGGAATCGCCGGGTTCTCCATTTCCTACCACCGTAATCAGTTTACCGGTATTACGGTCAATTTTACGGATACGGTGGTTATCCGTGTCGGAAATATATAATTCTCCGGCTGGGCTGATTGCCACGGCCGAAGGTCCATTCAAACTGCTGGCAATTGCTTGAGCACCTTCCCCTTCATATCCAGCCCGGCCGTTACCGGCTACCGTGTAAATATAACCGCGCGGAATATGAAAAGAAGCCACTTCTTCGTCAGACATATCATCCGGCGTAGCAATTTGTGCAAATGCCCAACGCTTCATAGGATCATTATCTTGCAAAACCATATCCGGATAATTTTTGAGCGTAATCATCCGAACGCGGTGATGGCCGGCATCAGCTACAAACAAAAAGCCATGTTCTTCGTCTATGGCTAAGCCGGAAGGGCCTCTCAAAGAGGTCATGTCTGCATTGCCGCCATCACTAAAAAAATCAATCCGTCCATTACCGGCAATCGTCTCAATATAGCCACTACGCGCATCTACCCGCCGAATGCGGTGATTATTTGTATCGGCAATATAAATGTTGTGAAAGCGGTCCACGGCTATGCCGGACGGGTTAGCCAAACGTGCACGCAAGGCATCTTCTTTATCACCGGAGAATGCCCGTTTGCCCGGCATACCGGCTATATTTTTAATAAAACCTTTACCGGCTAGCGGCACCGGTTGAGCATGGGATATAGTTAAAAAAGTAGTAATGATTAGTAGTGTAATTAATTTTTTCATATTCGCTCCTTTATAACATCTTAACAAAAAAAATTCCCTATCGCCAAGTTTATCTGTAATTTGTTACAATAGAATAGAAGTCTTAGGCTTTACTTTTCAACACAGAGGAAACAATGATTATACTTTTCTTAAATTGCGGTAGTTCTTCCGTCAAGTATAGCGTGTACGATTGGGATAAAAAACGCAGCTTGGCAGCCGGTGGCGTAGAACGCATCGGTATTGCAGGTTCTTTTATCACACACGAACGCCCGGGTTATCCCCCCTATGAATTAAAACAAGATTGCAAAAATCATAAAGATGCCATCAACTTGGTAATCAATACGTTGACAAGCAAGGAACAAGGTGTCATCGAAAACATTAACATGATTGCCGCGGTAGGCCATCGTATCGTGCATGGCGGTAAATTTACTAAATCTGTAGTAGCTACTAAAGAAGTAGTCGATGAATTGAGAAACATCTCTGACTTAGCTCCTTTACACAATCCTGCCCATATCATGGGTATTGAAGCAGCTCAATCCATTTTACCGGATGTCATGCACGTGTGTATCATGGACACCGCTTTCCATCAAACCATGCCGGATTATGCGTATATGTACGCTTTGCCGAGAGAATGGTACACGGATTATTCCATGCGCCGCTTTGGTGCCCACGGCTCTTCCGTTTTATATTGTTCCCGTCGGGCGGCAGTATTGTTAGGCAAAGAAGTAGATGAAGTCAACAGTATTGTATGCCACATCGGAAATGGGGCCAGTTGTACCGCTGTAAAAAATGGTCAATGTTATGATACCAGCATGGGTCTTACCCCGCTAGAAGGTTTAATTATGGGTACCCGCAGCGGTGATATTGATCCTTCCATTTGTTTCCATATGATGAAGAAACTCAATATGGCGCCGGAAGAAATGTACCGCATTCTAAACCGTGAAAGTGGTGTGAAGGCCATTACGGGCGGACGTTTTGCAGATAGACGCGATATTGTCAATCATGCTCAAGAAGGCGACGAACTATGCAGGTTGGCCATTGCCATGGAAAGCTACCGCATTAAGAAATATATCGGTTCTTACATGGCTGCACTGGGTCACGTAGATGCCATTGTGTTCACGGCCGGCGCCGGAGAAAGAAGCCCGTCTATCCGGGCCAAAGCGTTGGAAGGCCTTGAAAATTACGGCATCCGCATCGATTTAGAGAAAAACAAAGATGCGGTAACCAAAAATGCCGAAAGTTGCATTTCCACGCCGGATTCTAAAGTAAAAGTATTTGTTATTCCGACGGATGAAGAAATTGTAGGTGTGCAAGACATTGTGGCACTCAAAGCCGGAACCTATGACGTATATACCAAATTCCGTTATATTTTCCAGGAAAAAGACTACCGCAACAGCTTGCGTGATGAAGCGTTTATGGAAGAGGTTAAGAAAAAACCGTTCTTGTTAAACGCTGCTGTTAATTTGCCGGAAGGTATGAAGAAGTGATTTTTCCCCCGCGTGTCATTTTGGCCGCGGGGTTTTTTATAAAACCCAATGGAGGAAAAAAATGTTAATTCCCAAAGAAGTAAAGTTTTTTGATTTGTTTGACAAACAGGCTGAAAATTTAGTCATCGCAGCTGATTTGTATAAAAAACTGACTGATGAAAATGCTTTCACCGCCGAAAATGTGCGTGCCATGCATGAAAGAGAACACTATGGAGATGAATTGGCTCACACCATTCTCAACACGTTGAACGAAACTTTCATTACTCCTTTCGACCGTGAAGATATCATGGCTTTGGCCAATCATATGGATGATATTGTAGACGGTATTTACATGATTACCAATCGGTTTGCCTTGTACAAAATCAAACAACCGTCCGAAGCCTTCAAAAAGTTGGCCGATATCTTGGCTCGTTCTACCAAAGCATTACAAAAAGCGGTCGGCGCGCTACGCAACAAAAAACTGATGAAAGAAACCTTGGTGCAATGCGTAGAAATCAACCGCTTGGAAAACGAAGCTGACGTCGTACGCGATGAAGCTATTTCCGATTTGTTTGAAAATGAAAAAGATCCTATTATGATCATCAAACAAAAAGAATTGTATGAAGAAGCGGAAAATGTGGCCGATTATTGCGAACATACGGCTAATGTTGTAGAGTCTATTTTAGTGAAGAACAACTAATATGACTTGGATTATTTTTCTGGTTGTACTAGCGTTGTTTTTTGACTACTTAAACGGATTTCACGACGCGGCAAACTCCGTCTCTACCGTTATCTCTACGCGGGTACTTTCGCCTCGTATTGCGGTCATTTGGGCGGCGTTTTTCAACTTCATCGCGTTTCTGGTGTTTCACACCGGGGTCGCCATGACCGTCGGAAGCGGTATCGTAGATATTAATATCGTAGATACCAACCTCGTCTTTGGTGCGCTGTGTGGCGCGTGTGCGTGGAATTTAATCACGTGGTGGTTCGGACTTCCCTCCAGTTCTTCTCACGCCTTAATCGGCGGACTAATTGGGGCGGGGCTGATGAAGGCCGGCGTCAAAGCGCTGGTGGCCAGCGGTATTTTTAAGACGATTTTGTTCATCTTTGTTTCTCCGTTACTGGGTTTCCTGCTTGCAGGATTTATCGGCACGGTGGTATTTAATGCATTTCGCCGCGTTAACCCTTACAAAGTAGACAAAATCTTCCGCAAATTGGAGCTGCTCTCCGCCTCCGCTTACAGTTTATCCTACGGCGGTAACGATGCCCAAAAAACAATGGGTATTATCAGCATGTTACTCTTAGGCGGTGTAGCCAGTGCGCAAGCGGCGCCTATTCGTGACTTTTTACTTTCGTATGAAGAACTGCAAAAAGTATCCCAAGGGGAATTTATTATTCCACTTAGTGTGGTGCTTTTGTGTCAAGGCGCAATTGCTTTAGGAACGCTTTCCGGCGGATGGCGTATTGTGAAAACAATGGGGCAAAAGATTACCCGTTTACGCCCGGTAGATGCTTTCTGCGCAGAATCCGGCTCTGCTATCTCCATTTTGACAGCTTCGTTCCTCGGAGTACCTGTCAGCACCACCCACACCATTACGGGCGCCATTGTAGGCATTGGCTCGTTACGTCGTTTATCCAGCGTGCATTGGAGCGTAGCCAACCGCATTGTATGGGCATGGTTCATTACCATTCCGGCCTCTGCACTTATTGCCGCGGCGGCCTATCAACTGAAAGTCTTAATTTTCAGATAAAAAATATCTTTGATTTTTTCCCCCTGCCTAAAAGCAGGGGGTTTTCTTTTATATATAAGTTCAGGTTTGATATAATACACTTAACTAAAACCAATAGGGAGGATGAGATGTTTAGCAACGTATTTCGCAAGTTAATATTTGTTGGATTGTGTGCCACGTTAGCGTCTTTAAGTTATGCACAATCGTGGCAATTTGTTGGTTCCCGTGCCATGGGTATGGGCGGTGCCGGTGTAGCTACCGCCTATGGTCCCGATGCTCAATACTGGAACCCTGCCGGCTTGGCTCAAGAAGAAGACCTCAATGAAACCGGCCTTTTACTTAATGCAGGGGCCGATATACAAGCCACTAAAGATGTATTGGAAGGCGTACGAGATTTAACCGATATGTCTAAAAAATATAAAAATTTGGCAGCAGCTATTGCCGGAAATGCAGAAGCCAACGCGGAAAATATCAGCACTATCTTTAAAGGACTCAGTGATATTGACAAACTCATTGGTAACGGTGCCGGTGCTTTGGTAAATGCTAATGCCGGGTTAGGCTTTAAAATGAAAAACTTTGCAGTTAGTGCCCGCGCCATCGGTACAGGAGCCGTTACTCCGGTCGTTGATACCAAAAACTTAAAATTTAATACCGGCTCCGGTTTAACCTTAGGGCTCCCCACCCAAACCGCAGGTTATGAAAGTGCTACCGCCCGTTTGGCCCAAGCCATTGATGACAAAGGAGTATTATCTTCCTTAAATACTTTATTAAATCAATCCTACGCTGACAGTACCGAAATGGCCAATGCGCTGATCAATGCGGCTCTTGATAACGGAGCAACTACTGCACAAGTAGAACAAATGGTCAAAACCATAACCGGCAATATCGGTGGAGCCGCCGGCTTAATCAATCAAGCCGCCTCCGCTACCGGAAGCTATGCCCAAAACGAAACCTTGGCCATGGCTGATGCCGCCACATTCGGAGAAGTAGCATTGGGATACGGTACCCGCGTAATCCGAGGATTAAAACTGGGAGCCAACTTGAAAGTTATTGACGGGTATATGGCCCAAAGCGGCGTGATGATTTTATCGGAAGACAAAAAAGTAAAAGATATTTTAGACAAAGCCTATGACAATAAAAAATCCAGCGTTAATTTAGGTGTGGACGTAGGTGCTATGGTCAATTTATCGGAATTACTGGACAAAGAGATTTTGTTAAATCCGCAAATCGGTTTAACTGCTAAAAATCTAAATGGTCCAAAATTTGACCGTCCGGATGCCCCTTCAGATATAGCAGTACCCGTGAAAGCACATTGGAACACGGATAAATACCAACTCAAACCGCAAGTACGCGCGGGCGCGGCCATTAATCCTATCAAAAATATCACGGTGGCGGCCGATATAGACTTGACGGAAAATGATACGCTGATTTCCGGTATTGATTCCCGCCAATTGGCTCTGGGTATGGAAATTAATTTATTCAACCGGCCGAAATTTCATATTCCCCTGCGTGTAGGGTATAACAAAAACATTGCCGAAAGTGATATGTCTGACTTCTTTACAGCAGGTATTGGGCTCAACATGTTGCACTTCTATATAGAGTTGGCCGGAGCTATGAGTTCAGGCTCTACCAACGTGGACGGACATAACATCCCCAATTCTGCGGCGGCGTCCTTGTCTCTTGGTTTCTTATTCTAAGTATTGTGGACACACTTAATGCAAACACCCCCGCTCATTGGAGCGGGGGTGTTTTATAACTCAAAGTGCAGGTAAACAGCACTGATTAAAACCAGCCAAATCGTTTTTTGGGTTTGTTTTCTGACAGTTCAGCCCAAGACAGCGTTCCCAAAATCACTTGTGAAGTATCAACAACAGGAACAAGCACTTGGCCTTGTTGCAGAAGTGTTTTGGCCTCTTCGGCCGGTTTTTCCGGTGAAAGACTACGGCTCTCACTCATGACAGAGCCCGCCACGGCAGTAGGAGCCAAAAACGCCAGTTCCGCCGTACGGATATAACCTTTCAGTTGTCCGTCTTTATTGACAATAAAGCAGGCAGATGGGAATTTCTTACGAGGCCAATTTTTCAATTTCTCTAAAATTTCAGCCACCTTTGTTTCCGTCTTAAACGAAATAAATTCCCGCTTCATGTAAGCTCCGGCACTTTCTGCAGGCCACTCTGTTGCATTCGAAAAAGCCTGTAACAAATTGGATTCTAGCAAGGCTTTCATTTTGGCTTGTTGCGGTACTGAAAAGGCATGATAAATAGCCGCCGCTTGCGGCAAAGGCAAGCGTGAGAGAATATAAGCCGTCTGACGGGAAGGAAAACGCCGCAAAATGGCTGCCGCTTTTACGCCGTCCATTTCACGCATACACACCACTACCTGCTCGGCTTTAAGCGGTTTTAGAAGAAGTACCGCTTCGTGCGTAGCTAGTGTTTGCAAGGCAAGCGCCGCCGCCGCAGGAGCGGTAGTAATAAACTTCTCCGTTACCCACGCAGTTAGATGGCTTGCATTGAATTCTTTTCCTTGCATCATAAATTCCTCTGGCAAAAGTAGCTGTTTTTATTATAATAAATATAGAAGGGGCTGTGCTGGCGGTAAGTTTTCTGTAGAGGAGAAACTTATGTTTTTCAATAAACCCATTCACGAAATTACTTTTGAAGATGTAGTCGCTTTCTGTAAACGCCAAATTCCGGAAGGAAAACAACTGGACTACAAATACCTCTTGCCTAAGAATAAGGAAAAGTTTGCCAAAGTAATTGCCTCTTTTGCCAATGCCATGGGCGGCACGGTTATCATCGGTGTCAATGATGATAAAAATGACAAACCCTGCCCCCCCTTTACCGGTATTGCCTACCATGAAAAAATACGCAATACCATTGAAGATATTATTCAGGTCTATATTGATCCGGTAGTGTTTGTGGATGTAAACATTTGTGTTAGTAAAGACGGACAACGTATGTTCGTGGTGGTAGATATTCCGCAAAGCAATTTAACCCCTCACTTGGTGGGTAAACTCAAACGGGCTTATATTCGTACCGGCCAAAGCAGTCGGCCGGAAATGATTGTACACCCCAGTCGCTTACCTTGGTTACTCGATCACCGTAAAAAGTCCGAACGTTTGCGCCACATTTTGTATGACAAAGCAGAAAGTCATTTTGACAATTACTTAAAAAATCACAATCTCAATCCGTCTACGATGAGCGTAGCTTCCTTGTCTTTACTGCCGCTCTATCCGCAAGAACCTTTGCTAAATTATCGGCAACTTCCGGCATTGATTACGCATTGTCTGCAAGCACCTCCGGAAAAAATATCCTTAAAAGTATTGCCCGTGCAGGACGGAGCAGTGGTGGCAGCAGGCGGTATCTCTCGCAAAACGATTGAGTTTAATGCGTATGGTTTGTTAATGTCTAAATGGAATTTTGCCCAAGAAACTCTACAAGACGGAAAGCCCGTACAAACAGTTCCCTTCACGGAACTGGCGCGCAATATCGTGCTATTCTTTGATTATGCCTTGCGGTTCTTTGACAAAATATCCTTTGGCGGGCCTTTGACTTTTCGCCTCAAATTAAGTCATACCCGATCCTTACAGGTTCGCTTAAATACTCATAAAGCCACCGTACTGGAAGATTATGTGCGCTTGGATGAAGATTATAATTTGCCGCAGTTATCTTCTAAGTTACACGAAATTTTGTACCATATCTTACAAACATGCGCATGGTCTTTAGGACTACAAATCACCGAAAAAGAAATTAAAACACTGATTGAAGCATGTATTCAGGAGCAGCGTCATGTATAAAAATAAATCCGGATTTTCATTAATAGAAATGATGATTGTCTCTGTAATTATCCTTCTGCTGACAATGGCCGCTATTCCATATTATCAAAATGCCATAGAAGCCACTTATATGACAGAAGGCACGCTGCTTTGGAATTATGTGCGCCGTTATGGCGAAGGGCAGGATTTGACTTTCAAGAAAAACCGTATGGCCAATGAGCTCAATGCCAATCGGAGATTCAAACATTTCAACGTCACTATTAACTGTCAAGTTCCACCCGAAGAAGAAAAGGAAGAGGCGGAAAATAAAAAAGAAGAAAATGCGCCGGTCCACTCCGGCTTGTGCTGGGAAGCAGACTTTTCTTTGCAGGATCCTAACCAACGCATCCTTTATTATTTAACCACGCAGCACAATTTTTCACAACTACTTTGCGTACCTCTAAATGAGGCCGGAGATTCATTCTGCCAATCACAGGCCGAAAAAGAACATCGCCAATCTATTCCCTTTCTAGAGAAAGAAGCATATATTCTGCATAATTAAAATGTTGTAAATTTGCTATGATGTAAGTATGCAAAAAACAGTAAAAGTAGGATCTATCTGTATTTCTAATACTCTCCCGCTGGTATTTATGGCGGGCACTTGTGTCATTGAAAGCGAAAAACATTATCTAAATACTATCAAAACATTAGCGAAAATTATCGCAAAAACGGGGCACCCGTATATTTTAAAGGCCTCTTTTGACAAAGCCAACCGCACCTCTCTCACGGCATACCGCGGCCCCGGCCTTACCAAAGGATTGGAAATTTTAAAGAAAGCAAAAAAATTAACCGGTCTTCCGCTGGTAGTTGATGTACATGAGCCCTGGCAGGCGGAAGAAGTGGCTACGGTAGCAGATATGTTGCAAATACCGGCCTTTTTATGCCGTCAAACCGATTTAGTCTTGGCCTGCGCCGCCACGGGAAAAGCCGTCAACGTGAAAAAGGGTCAATTTTTAGCCCCGGGCGCTATGGAACAGATCATCAAAAAGATAGAATCCCAAGGAAATAAAAACATTTTACTGACCGAACGCGGTGCCAGCTTTGGCTACGGAGATTTAATCGTCGATATGCGTTCTTTGCAGATTATGAAACAATTTGGCTATCCTGTCATTTTTGATGCCACTCATTCCGTTCAAAAACCGGGAGCTTTAGGAACGGCTACCGGCGGGAACAGTGCTTTGGCGCCTGTACTGGCAAAAGCGGCCACCGCCTTAGGCATTGCAGGGGTGTTCTTTGAGGCTCATCCCAAACCGCAGGAAGCGTTATCCGATGGCCCCAATTCCCTGAACATGAAACAAGTGACCCAAATGACCGCCCAATTGGCGCAGTTGGACCAATTAGTCAAAAAGTGGAAATAATTTATTTATGAATACCCGGCCCTTTATTCCTACGTGGAAATGGCATATAAAAATGTTAGCTGTATTCGCTTTTTTGTGTACAGCGGCGTTCTTTATATTCTCTTGGGCTCAACATCAACTTCCACAATCTTATAGAACTCAAACGGCTATTGCGCAAACCACTCCGTGGTTACATACAGAGGATACTCCATGAAATTAAACGAAAAAGAAATTACAAGAATTGCCCGCAAAGTGCTTGATATTGAGCACAAAGCATTAGAATTATCCCGCCGCAGTATTGATGCCGGATTTTTAGCCGCGGTAAAAGCGTGCGCCCAAACTAAAGGACGTGTTGTAATTTTGGGCATTGGGAAAAGCGGTCTTATCGGACGGAAAATAGCGGCCACCTTAGCCTCTACGGGCACCCCCTCCTTTTTTGTTCATCCGGTAGAAGCATTACACGGAGATTTGGGAATGATTACGAACGGAGATGTTATTATAGCCATTTCTTTTTCCGGACAAACCGAAGAAATTAATAAAATCCTCCCCTCTCTATCCCGCCGCAAACTTACGATTATCGCCATGACGGGGAACCCTCATTCCAGACTATCTCAAATGGCAGATATCCATGTGCAAATTCATATTGACCAAGAGGCCTGTCCTTATAACCTAGCGCCTACAGCCTCTACTACCGCTACACTGGCGGTGGGTGATGCTTTGGCAGTATGTTTGATGAAAATAAAACATTTTGAAAAAACAGATTTTGCACTTTTTCATCCGGGCGGCTCTTTGGGCAAATTGCTTACCCAACACGTCAGCGATTTGATGCGCAAAGGGAAAAATAATCCTACTATCGGAGAAAAAGCCACCGTAAAAGATGCCCTGTTAGTAATGACACAAAGCAATGCCGCCGGTGCAACGAGCATTATAGATAAGAAAGGCAAACTACTGGGTTACTTTACGGATGGAGATTTACGTCGGGAGCTCCAACACGGAGAAGAGGTCTTACACAAAAACATTACCCAAGTAATGACCCGCAATCCGTACCATATTTTAGATACCGCTCCGGCTATTGAAGCCGCCAAAATGATTCATGCTACGCACGTAGACAACATCCCGGTGCTCAACAAGCACGGCAAAGTAGTGGGAATCATTGACGAAAAAGATTTAATTGAATTTATTGCCTTATTGGATAAAAAAGCATGAATAAAATCATCCTGATCACTTTACTGGCTTGTACATTAACAGCTTGTAGCTCAGAGAAGTCGTTTTCCCCTGAGGAAGAGGACGTGCAAAAAGCCAACCAAGTGGTCATTTTTGAGTCTAAAGATAGCCAAAATAAGTGGATTTTACAGGCGGCCGAGGTGGATTTTGAAGATATGGAGCATGCCGTGCTGACCCATCCTCACCTGTTGCTGCGGGAACAAGGAATGGATAGTGCCGAAGTAACCGGCAAACGCGGTCTGCTCAATTATTCCAAAAAATTAGTCGCCATTGATGGGGATGCACGGGTACACTCCTTTAAGCAAAAGGCCACCTTGACCACGGACCGCTTTTTTTACGACGTAGATAAGGACCGCATTTGGTCGGATAAAAAAACCATCGTTATACGCGGCAATACTAAAATGACAGCACAAAAAGGAATCGAAACCGATTCCAAACTGCGCAAAATTGAATTCAAAGAGCAAATTACCCAACTGCCGGATAACCCCGACGAATTAAGAGAGGCCGTGCAATGAGATATTTGCTTGTACTGATCGGGAGTGGATTACTAATCAGCGGATGTTTTTCGCTTACTGACAAAAAACCGTCTGTTACTCCCGTCATGGATTCTCCATTGCAAATCGCGGCCGCGCCTGCAAAACCTGTTAAAAAAACGACTAGCCAAACTTTACCGAAAACGTTGGGTGGAGTACTGCAAAGCGACAGCTGGATTGTTTATCAGGAGAAACAAGAAGAAGAATTTAAGGGAAATGTATCTTACCAAAGCGATGTTTATCAATTTAAAGCGGACTATGCTTTGTCCCAAAGAGCGCAAAATCTTTTTACCGCCAAAGGAAATGTCTTCTTACATAAAAAAGATCCGGACGGTTCTTGGTATGAATTACATGCCGATCAAGCCGTATATAATTACAAAACTGGCAAGGGATATGCAATTTCCTCTTCCACTAAACCGGTACAATTAGTCTATCACACCCGGCAAGGAGATACCATCCGCGCGCATGCCAACCGGGCCGATTTTGATACTCAAAACAAAATCTATCAATTAATGGGATCGGCGGTGATCGTTCGTACCGATCCGCAAGGAGAAAAAACCACCTTAAAAGCCCGTAAAATTTTGGCAAAACAAGCCACACAATATGCTCTTTTGCAAGGGAATGCACAGGCGTTTAATGACCAATATCGTTTGCAAGCAGACCAAATTGAATATGATGGGCAAACCCAAACAGCAACGGCGTCCGGACAGCGCGCCCTTGCTAACGGCACCACAGAAAACGGTACATTTGCTATAATAGCAGACGAAGTGATTGCCCAAACGGACACCCGCCGAATCCATTTAGAAGGCAATGTACAAGGGTGGCTACTGTCTGACCAATTAAACGAATTGGAAAAAAACAAAGGCCGTAAATAATAAGGATTTATATGCAACTACGCAGCGAAAATGTAATCAAAGTATATAAAGACCGCATGGTGGTAAAAGGCGTAGATATCCATGTAAAGTCTGGAGAAATTGTGGGCTTGTTAGGCCCCAATGGTGCCGGCAAAACAACCACTTTTTACATGATGGTTGGTTTTATTCGACCGACTAAAGGAAGAGTATTTATTGATGACCAAGAAGTCACTCCCCTTCCCATGTACGAACGGGCCAGACACGGACTGGGATATCTGGCGCAAGAACCCACTATTTTTAAGGGCTTAACAGTGGAAGAAAATTTGCTGGCTGTGCTAGAGCGTATTTCAGACGATAAAAAAGCCCAAAAAAATCGCGTAGACGAATTACTGGAAGAATTTGGACTTACTAAATTGGCCCGCCAAAAAGCATGGACTTTATCCGGCGGTGAAAAACGCCGTATGGAAATTGCCCGCTGTATGATTAGTAACCCGCAAATTATTTTGTTAGATGAACCGTTTGTAGGAATTGACCCCATTACAGTATCGGATTTGCGTCAGATGATTTTTAAACTAAAAGACAAAGGAATCGGTGTATTGATTACAGACCATAACGTACGTGAGACTTTGCCTTTGACGGAGCGAGCTTATTTGATTTACGACGGTAAAATTTTGGTGGAAGGAAATCAAGATACTTTGATTAATGACCCCAATGCCCGCCGCTTATATTTAGGAGAAGATTTCAAGATGTAAAAAATCATTCGACATAAAAAACCCCGTCCATACAAGACGGGGTTTTTTACTGTCAAAATTACTATTTACGTTGAGTGGCTTTTGAGGCTTTCTTATTTTCTTTATTCAATTTATCCATAAAATCCGAAGGAATTTTTGCTTTCTTCATAACCTCTTCTACCGAGGGTTGCGCACTCTCCGCCTTGGGAGTAGAAGACACCTGGCTTCCCTTCTTATCCGCATTAGCATCTCCTCCGAGGCCCTTCTCCCCTTTGCCCAATTTATTGGCCTTTGGGATATCTGTAGTATTGGGAGCTAATGTTTTGGCATTTTTATACGAAGCATAACTTCCACCGGACTGTATCGTTTGCCCTCCTGTAGAGGTGGGTTGTAGTGTAGGGATTGTAGTGGGATGAGTTACTTTGACCGTGGTAGGAGTATGCGTGACTTGCACCGTCGTAGTAGGCTGTTTTACAATTTGGTTACTATGCGGTTGTTGCATCATGGCATTAGGAGTCGTAGGGTGGGTTACTATCACGTTCGTTTGAGGCGCTGCCCATAACATTACCCCACTAGCCATAAATCCTATTGTAAAAAATGTTTTTTTCATATAAATCCCTCTCTTTTACAGTATAAATTACTAGGCACTCGTTTTCAAGCATTTTCTTGGCGAAAAATTTCTGTAGCGCGAATAAAAATGCCGTGGCACCAAGCAATTGCCATACCATAATTGGTCACCGGCACGCCGGCCGCAACCAGACGTTGTAGCCGTTGCAAAATTTGTTGCCGCGTCACCATACAGCCGCCACACTGTAAGGCCAATTTGTAGCTGGACAAATCCGCGGGCAACGGGTCCAAATTCGATATCGTTTCAAAATGCAATTTTTTCCCAGTCTTCTTTTGTAGCCAAGCCGGAATTTTGACTCGACCGATATCATCACACTTATTGACACTGTGCGTACAGGATTCCAACACCAAAATTTTGTCTCCATCTTGCAAAGTATCAATTTGCGGCGTACTGCGTAAAAACAGATTAAAGTCACCCTTTAAGCGAGAAAACAAAATGCTAAAACTAGTCAGGGCAATATGAGCCGGAACAATTTTATTGACTTGTCCAAAAGCCTGTGAATCCGTCACCACCAGTTTGGGATGATGGCAAGTTAAATACTCCGCCAGTTGCGCCGGTTGCACACAAGTCGCTACCGCGTGTAAATCCAATAGTCCGCGCAAGGCTTGTACTTGCGGCAAAATCAGCCTTCCTTGCGGAGCCGAAGCATCTATGGGCGTAACTAATAACACCTCATCGCCGGCTTGAATAAATCCACCGAATAAATCTTCCTGTCGGTAGGCGGTTGCCGGCATATGCCGAATTAATGCCTCCAACACTGGGGTGGTATCTGCCTGCTTACACGAAAATTCTACTACTTCTTCCCCCGCCAGTTGCGCAGAGGCCGGCGGAAATAAATCTGCCTTGTTATGCACGATGAAAAACGGGATTTTCCGAGCGCGAAAAAATTCCGTCCATTGCTCTTCGTAACTTCCGAATTCCTCAGCAAAAACCAATACCGCCAAATCAATTTGCTCGGCGGCCGCCTGAGTCTTTTCAACACGTTTGGCACCCAAAGCGGAAACGTCATCTATACCGGCAGTATCAATAAACGTCACCGGTCCTAAACCCAAAATTTCTATATTCTTCTTGACCGGATCCGTAGTGGTTCCGGCCACTTCCGAGACGAGAGAGGTTTCTTGCCCCGTCAGTGCATTAATTAGGGAACTTTTCCCCACATTCATCCGACCAAAAACACCGATATGCGGTCTATTCAGTTGTACCATACACAAATTATACTAACTTTTTTTCATACTTTTCTGGCTTGTGACGCTGTCATTATGTATAATAAAAGAAATAGATTTTAGAGGTGAGTATGACAAAACCCCATTGCAAAGCCTGTACAAAAACAGTACCATCTGAAACTCAGTTTAATGGATATTTGAAAGAACGAGCCAAACTCGTAGAAAAAAATTTAGTTAAGTGGATTGATAAAATTCCCAATGCACCCAAAATTTTAACCGATTCCATGGCCTATTCATTGCAGGCCGGCGGCAAACGGGTGCGTCCCGTACTGGTAATGGCTACCGCAGAAGCCTTTGGCAAAAAAGCCACCGATGTGCTGCCCGCCGCTTGCGCAGTAGAAATGCTACATACCTATTCGCTTATTCACGACGATTTGCCCTGTATGGATAATGATGACTTGCGCCGCGGGAAACCCACCAATCATAAAGTATTTGGAGAGGATTTATCCTTGCTAGCCGGAGATGCATTGCTCACGTATGTGTTTGAAGTGTTTGCACAAAATGGAAAAGTGAAAGCGATCGGTCCTGCCAACACCTTAAACGCTTTACAGAATTTTGCTCACCGTGCCGGAGCATCCGGCATGGTCGGCGGACAAACTGCAGATGTCTATGCTGAAGGAATGGGCACACAAGAAGCCGCCAGCCAGCGTGCTGATAAATTAAAAAAGACCTCTAAAAAAATGGCTGACAAAGGCCTGCACTATTTCTTGCTTCCGGCGTCCGTCAAAGAGACGACACCCGAAACGGTCCTGCGTTATATTCACGCCAATAAAACCGGCGCTCTTATCCGCGCTAGCGTAGAAACCGGTGCCTTACTGGCCGGCGCAAAAGGAGCTGATTTGAAATACATTCAACAGTATGCCGATTGTATTGGACTGGTATTTCAAATCGTAGATGACATTTTAGATGTAACCGCTACCGCCAAGCAGTTAGGCAAATCCAATAGCGACGCGCAAAACGGCAAATTAACCTTTGTCAGTTTATTTGGCTTAGAAGGTAGCCGCAAACATGCTCAGCTACTCATTGCCAAAGCACAAAAAGCTCTAGACCATTTGAAACACGTTAAGAAAAAACAATTAGCCCCTTTATACGGCATGGCTGAATTTTTCAAAACCCGAACCTATTAAGGAGTTGGCATGAAAGTATTGTCTACGGTCAGAACCCCATCTGATTTACGCCACATCAAGCGCGAATTACTGCCCACTTTGTGCGCAGAAATACGCGAAGAAATTATCAAGACTACCAGCAAAAACGGTGGGCATTTGGGATCCAGCTTAGGCGCGGTAGAAATTATTACTGCCCTGCATTATGTGTTTAACACACCTAAAGACAAAATTGTGTTTGATACCGGACACCAATCGTATGCTCATAAACTACTTACCGGTCGTCAAAACAAATTTCGCACCATCCGCACTAAAGGCGGTCTGAGTGGTTTTCCGAAACGAAGTGAAAGTCCATACGATACGTTTGGAGTCGGACATGCCAGCACTGCTTTATCAGCGGCTTTAGGAATGGCAATTGCACGCGACCAAAAACAAGAAAAATCAAAAGTAGTGGCCCTCGTAGCCGACGGTGCTTTAACCGGAGGCATGGCCTATGAAGCGATGCAAAATGCCGGCCTACTGGCCACAGATATGTTGGTTATTTTAAATGATAACCAAATGTTTATCTCTCAACGGGTAGGCCAACTGGGTCAATTTCTCACTAAATTGCTCACCAAAAAGTATGTGCAGTTAGCCGAAGAAAAAGCGACCAATTTCTTAAAACGTTTTGATGATTTGGGCAATAATGCCGCCAAACTGGCTAAAAAAGCCCGCTCTATTTTATTTCCGGGTACCATTTTTGAAGAAATGGGTTTCCGCTATTTTGGGCCAGTCAATGGAAATGATATAGATGCTATGATTGATGTATTGGAAAGCGTCAAAGAAATTAAAGGCCCCGTTTTATTACACGTGGTTACTAAAAAAGGGAAAGGATACGCCCCCGCAGAAGAAAAACCCACCAAATTTCACGGAATTGGCATGTTTGATGCCGACACTGGGGACAGTTTAGGCAAAAGCAATCAAATTACTTTTACGAAGGCTTTTTCCGATGCGCTAGTGAAACTGGCCAAAGAAAATAAAAAAATCAATGCCATTACCGCGGCTATGCCGGAGGGAACGGGGCTAGCGGAATTTAGAGAAACTTTTCCGCAGCGTTTCTTTGACGTTGGAATTGCAGAAGAACACGCCGCCACTTTTGCTGCCGGACTTGCCGCCGAAGACTTACAACCGGTGGTAGCGGTATATTCTTCCTTCATGCAACGTTGTTATGATCAGCTGGTACATGATATTGCTTTGCAGAACTTGCCGGTCGTATTTGCACTGGACCGCGCCGGCTTAGTCGGAGAGGATGGCCCTACACATCACGGCTCATTTGATTTAAGTTTTTTGCGTAGCACACCCAACATCGTTTTGGCCGCACCGGCCGATGAGAATGAATTGGGGCATATGCTTAAAACTGCCTTCGATGCCAAAAAACCTTTTATCTTGCGCTATCCGCGCGGCGCCGGTTTTAATGTACCGGTGGACAATCATCTCAAAAATCTTCCGATCGGTAAGGGCGAGTGGCTGAAAAAAGGAAAAGATATGACCTTAGTAGCAATCGGCAACTACGTACATCCTGCTTTGGAAACGGCCGCGCTATTGCAAAAGAAAGGAATAGATGCCGGTGTGATTAATGCCCGTTTTGTCAAACCATTAGACATCGAAATTCTGCAAGAGGCCTTGCAAAATTCCCCCAAAATAATTACCCTAGAAGATAATAGCTTAGCGGGAGGATTTGGTTCGGCCGTAGCGGAATATCTCACCTCGCAAGAAGAGCCGTTCAAACTCTTGCGTTTGGGTTTGCCGGACAAATTTGTAGAACATGGAAAAGTAGCTCTCTTAAAAGACCAACTGGGCCTTACGCCACAAAAAATGGCTGAAACTATACATAAATGGAGCAAATGAACATGAAAAAGACCATTCAACGAAAACTGCAAAAACAACTACAGCACAATTCGTCTTATTTGCGTGCCTATGAAGATATTGAATTACTCAATCAGCCGGCATTGCGTTCCGTACGTTTACAGTTAGAAGCGTTAAAACCGGAGCTATATCTACTGGCAAGAGATATCAGTGAAACGATTGTATGTTTCGGCAGTGCGCGTGTACGCCCTGAGAAAGAAGCCAAGGCAAAATTAAACGCCGCTAAAAAAGAATTGGCCAAACATCCGAAAAACAAAAAATTACAACAACAAGTCAAAACCGCAGAAGGATTGCTGTCTTTGTCTAAATACTATGATATCGGTCGTGAAATGGGAAAACTCATTGTCACCAAAAGTCATAAACGTTTTGCGGTGATAACCGGCGGCGGGCCGGGACTTATGGAAGCGGCCAACCGCGGTGCTTATGAAAACGGTGGGGTGAGTATCGGCATGAACATTACACTGCCGCATGAACAAACACCTAACCCGTATATCTCGCCCAATTTGGCTTTCCTGTTCCACTATTTTTCTATTCGGAAAATGCATTTAGTCATGCGCTCGAAAGCCGTGGTAGTACTGCCGGGTGGATTTGGTACTTTTGATGAAATGTTTGAACTTTTAACTTTAGTGCAAACGCATAAAAAAGAAGCAATCCCCATTATTTTGATTGGGAAAGAATTTTGGAATTCCGTACTTAATGTCAAAGCTCTGGCCGATTATGGGGTCATCAATCCGGAAGATCCTCATGTATATCAAATTGTAGATACGGCTGAGGAAGCTTGGGATATTATCGCGAAATTCTACAAGATAAAATAAAAAATAGAAGGAGTCTAGCATGAAAAAATTAATGTTGTTAGCTGCATCCGCCATGTTGTTAAGTGCTTGCGCTACTCCTGCCACAGAGGCTGGTATGGCATTATTTGCGCAAACAACTCAGCCGCTCATGGTTACCGGAAACACCGGTAAAAAAGTAGGCCGCGCTTGCGCCACCAATGTACTAGGATTAATCATACAAGGTGATATGTCTGTAGAGGCCGCCAAAAAAGACGGAAAAATTACCCATGTCGCTTCCGTAGATAAAGAAGTGAAGGGATATGCCATATATGCAGAAGTTTGCACCATTGTAACAGGCTCCTAATTTTTCGTTCTCCCCGTATCAAACGATACGGGGAGTTTTATGTTCCCCCCCTTTAATTTTCCCTTTCATATTTGCTAAAATACCAGTATGGGTGCTTTTCCGATTATTATATCTTCGCCTTCCGGCGGCGGTAAGACAACGGTAGTGCAACAGATTTTGAAACGAGAAACGTCAGTTTCCCGCGTTGTTACTGCCACGACTCGTGCGCCGAGAACCGGAGAAAAAGACGGAAAAGATTATCATTTTTGGACGGAAAAACAATTTTTAACTGCTGTCAAAAGAGGCCGTATGTTGGAATGGGCCAAAGTGCATGCGCACTATTATGGAATTCCAAAATCCTCCGTGGACAGCTTGATAAAAAAAGGCATTTGTCCTGTACTCGTCATTGATGTACAAGGGGCCAAAACCGTAGCCAAAAAATATCCGCAGGCAGTTAAAATTTTTATTGTTCCGCCCAGCTTAAAAGTTCTCAAAGAACGCATCGCCGCGCGTAAAGACAATACGCAGAATATCGCTTTGCGCTTAAAAACAGCTAAGCAAGAACTAAAATCTATGCCGTTCTATGATTATGCGGTGCTAAACGATGAACTGAAAACAGCTGTGGCCGATACGTATTGTATTATTCGTGCGGAACAACTAAAAATGAAACGGGCCGGTAAAAAATTTAAAACTATCTAAACGATTAAAGGGAGTAGGTATGGCAAATACAAAAAATGACACAAACTTTGAGTCTGAACTCATGAATTTTGATGGAGACCGCTACGATATTGTGGTGTTGGCCTCTTTGTGGGCTAAGCAGCTCAAAAAGAAAGCTGAATATAAACATCAACCGCATGCGGCCGTCATTAAAGTAGCTTTGGATGATATTTTGTCCGGCAAAATGACAAAAGATACCGTCTTAGAAGTTTGCCGCCAAAATTTAGAAGCGGAATTAAAAGCCCAAGAAGAAGCTCGCAAGGAAGCCGAACGTAAAGCCAAAGAACCCATGAGATTATAATCCATGAAAGAAAACGTACGGACATTGGCGGCGGATTTGAAAGCTTTTTTAGCTAGCCGGCAAGAAGATGATCTAATACCGGCGGCCTTTTCTCAGGCCGCCGCGTTTGTTCCGTCAGATACGCCCAAGCCAGATACACTTGCACAGCAGGATCATTTGACGGTAGAGTTTGTCCGTGCGGCTAAGCACCCTGCCACAACTTCCACAAAACAGACGCCCGTTACAGCTCAAACCATATCGGAAAGTTCATCCCCCGTCAATGAGGAGAAAATGCCTATGTCTGATGTCCAAACTGCTTTAGATCAAATTGCCAAAGAAATTCATGAATGCCGCCGTTGTCCGTTAGGAAACAGTCGTTTGCATGCTGTACCCGGCGAGGGTAATCCCCACGCGCAGCTCATGTTTATCGGGGAAGGCCCCGGCTTTGACGAAGATCACCAAGGACGTCCTTTTATCGGGCGGGCAGGGCAATTATTGGATAAAATGATTGTGGCAATGGGGCTGAAACGTGAGCAAGTATTTATCGCCAACATTGCCAAATGTCATCCCATGATTCATCCGGAAAATCCGGAAGCGCACGGCAATGATCGCGCTCCCAATGCCGGCGAAATCGCCGTATGCCGCAAATTTATTGAACGTCAGATTGCAGCTATTTCTCCCAAATACGTGGTCGCGTTGGGCGGAGTGGCAGCCAAAGCTCTTATCAGCGATACCAAATCATTAGGGGCCTTGCGTGGGCAATTTCACCTCTTGCATTTAGACAGCGTAGAATTAAAAAAACCCGTCAAGATTTTGGCCACCTATCACCCGGCAGCCCTATTGCGCAATCCAAATTGGAAAAAGGATGCTTGGGCGGATTTACAGATGGTTATGGCAGAGATGGGGCTCAAGCGTCCTAATGCCTAATATATGTATTGCAAACTTGTCTTTGATGTTCCGCTAGATAGAGATTTTGATTACGCTATACCGCCCGAGTTGGCGCCGCAGGTGCATCCCGGCATACGCGTAACAGCGCCGTTTGGACGAATGCTCACAACCGGCCTGGTAACCTCCGTCTCACAAGAAACAACTTTACAAAAAAACATTGTCATTAAAGAAATTGCCAGTGTTCTAGATGATAAACCACTCTTTGGGTCAGACTTATTTCCCTTAGCTGATTTTATTAAAAAAACTTGGGGTGGCCCCATCGGACAAATTCTGTTTTCTCTTATTCCGCCGCAGGCTTATTTCAAACGGCTCGAAAGTGTTACTCCTCCCCCCTTTATCCCAACGGTGGCGTCCCCCACCTTATCGCAAGATGACAGCGCAGCTTTACACGTTTTATCGGGCAAATTATTCACAGGATTTCAACGCGTTTTACTGACTGGCACCCAAACAGAACGTTCCCGTGAAATCATTTTACAATTGGCCGAGCAGGTACTTCAAAATTACGGGCAAGTATTGCTCACATTACCGGATGTATGGGCCGCCCAACAGGAAACCCTGCGTCTGCAAAAACGCTTTGGGGCACAATGGGTTTTAGGCTGGCATAGCAAAATGTTATTAAGTCAGAAAAAGCAAATTTTTTCTCATATTTCCAACGGCCTTCCCGTCGTAGTTGTATCGGCACGCTCCGGAGGATTGCTCCCTTTCAAAAATCTACGTTTAGCTGCCATGCTGGAAGAAGAAAATGAAAATTATAAACAAGAGGAAAATAAACCCTATTTTCACCTGCGTGAAGTACTAGATTTCCGGTGTCGGTGCCATGAAGCCCTATTTATTACATCCTCGGATACACCCAGTTTGGAAAGTATTTTTACCCTCTCTCGTGCCAAGGCCTCTTCTTTTTCTTTAACTGAGGCAAAAACAGGGGCCGCCCCCATACAAATCACCGCTAAAAAAGGTACTCGCTCTGCATTACTGAGTGATGAGTTGATTACTGTCTTGCAAGACCGCCTAACCAAACAGCAACCCTCTCTTTTACTGCTAAACCGCCGCGGCTATTCCAATGCGTATTATTGCTTAAATTGCGGTGCTTATGCGAAGTGTGAAAAATGCGGTTCCATTCTAGCACGTGAAAAAATCGGAGATACGGATCAATTAATATGCAAAAAATGCGGTCACAAAGAATCTTTAGAACAAACTTGCCCGCAATGCAAAAATAAAATTTTCAAATCTCGCGGAGGCGGTACTCAAAAAATTGTTACGGAATTACAAAAACTTTATCCTACCGCCCGTATTTTGCGCTTAGATTCGGATACGTTGAAAAACAAAGATGGTCAAGGGCACCAAGTACATCGAGCTTTACAGCAGGGGCAGGTAGATATTGTTGTGGGTACTCGCCAAGCTTTATCCTGTATTCAAGACCCGCGCATTACGTTTGCCGCCGTACTGGATGCGGATTTAGAACTAGATACGCCGGATTTTCGGGCTTCTGAAAACTTTGCGCAGTTGCTATTTAAACTAAAAAATTATTTATCCACACGCAAAAACGGTTTATTAATCATACAGACATCTTCCGCAGATATTTTCCCATTTCAAACCTTACACCACGATTACAACATATATGCGCAAGAAGAACTTTTAGCACGAGAGAGTTTTGCCTACCCTCCCTTTGTACAGCTGATAAAAGTATTGATAAAAAGCAAAGATATGACACTCTTACAATCGGAAACTTCCCGTCTAATGACTGCCGGTGCGCCTATAAGTTTGGAAGTTTTGGGGCCCGTAAAAACCGGCAAAAAAACAGACGTGTTAAAAAAACAATATGTTTTATATAAAGTTTCAGCCGAACAGTACCCCCAGTTAATTCATCTCTTGGATTCTTGGCAGGCGACTAAAAAAGTAGATATCAAAGTTACTGCCGATCCCTATGATTTTTACTAATAAACTGCTTGTACTTCCTGCCCGCGCAAAACATTTCCCCTTACGCGCGCGTATATGCTACAATAAAAAAAGAATATAATTCGAGGTAGATTATGACAATTGATGAACAAATTTCCTTTTTAACTCGCGGTTGTATCGATATTGTAAACCGAGAAGGATTACAAAAAAAATTAGAAAGCGGTAAAAAACTAAAAGTGAAACTGGGATGCGACCCCACAAGCGCCGATTTGCATTTAGGGCATAGCGTGGCCTTATCGTTACTGCGCCGCTTTCAGGATTTAGGGCATACCGCAGTGCTGGTTATCGGAGATTTTACGGCGGCCGTCGGTGATCCTTCCGGTCGTGACAGCACACGCCCGGTACTGCCTCGCGAACAAATTTTGGAAAATGCCAAAACCTACACAGATCAAGCCTTCAAAGTATTAGATCCTTCCAAAACTGAAATACGCTTCAACAGCGAGTGGTTAGACCCCTTTGTGCATGGATCTGATTTGATGCATACTTTGCAAAAAGTAACGGTCGCTCAAGTATTAGAAAGAGATGATTTCAAAAAACGTATGGCCGCCGGCAGCCCGATTAGCTTGCTGGAGATATTGTATAGTTTATTTCAAGGGCAAGATTCTGTCGCGCTCAAAGCCGATGTAGAATTAGGCGGTACGGATCAAATTTTTAATTTGCTCGTCGGCAGACAATTGCAAAAGCAAAATGGGCAAGAGCCGCAAATTGCCATGACTGTTCCTTTACTAGTAGGCACCGACGGTGTGAAAAAGATGTCTAAATCCTACGGAAACTATGTAGGGCTCAATGATGCCCCCAATGATATGTTCGGCAAATTAATGTCTATTTCCGATGAGCTCATGCTCAGCTACTATGAACTCTTAACTAGCGAAGATTTAGCGGCCGTTAAAGCCATGCACCCTATGGAGGCTAAAAAGCAACTGGCCGGACTGCTTACCACCCGTTTTCACTCGGCAGAGGCCGCCCAAGCAGCACGTGAGAATTTTGAAAAAGTATTTTCTAAAAAAGAAAATCCGGATGATATGCCGGTATTAAAGCCTGCTCAAGGAGCTTTATTATCGACTATTTTGTTCGAAGCGAAAGCGGCCGCCAGCAAAAACAAAGCCCGTGCTTTGATTGAGCAAGGTGCAGTGCGTTTGAACGGAACTAAAATTATGCAAGATGCTCCGCTTACTTTCCAAGAAGGGGATGTTTTACAAGCGGGCAAGCGGATGTTTTTCAAATTAACACATTAATTCATGAGAAAAAAACTGCTTATCAGCATTATTTTGTTGGCTATTTTTACTGTGGGAGTCATTTTCTTTATTAAATGGCGTTTCTTCAGTGAAGGGGTTCCCGTTGTCTTTGAAATCACGCCCGGGCAAACCGTTTCGCAAATTGCCAAAAATCTGCAAGAAAAGGGCATTATACATAGCCAACTGTGGTTTAAGCTGGTAGTGCGCTTGTCTTCCACCGCTACTGATTTGAAAGCCGGAAAATATAACTTACGCACCCATATGCCGGCAGAGGCCGCTCTTAATTGTATTAAAAGCGGGCAGTGCCAGCACTTGACTAAACTGACCATTCCAGAGGGTTGGCGCAGCGAGGAAATAGCGGAAACTTTGGCCGAAAATAATGTGACTGATCCACGCTTATTCTTGGACTTGGTGCACAAACGAGATTTGGAAGGAAAACTCTTTCCGTCTACCTACTATTTTGCGGAAAATACTCCAGCAGTTACCGTCATAGAAACAATGCTCAGCCAGTACAATGCCCGCGTGAAACCGCTTTTCAAGCAATATCCCACATCTCTGACGGAGAAAGAAGTTTTAACCGTTGCCTCAATTGTAGAACGGGAAGCTATTTTTCATGATGAAAAACCAAAAATTGCCGCCGTTTATTTGAATCGTCTTAAAATCGGCAAACGCTTGGAAGCAGACCCTACGGTACAATACGCGGTGGGATTTAATTTGCGGGAAAACAGATATTGGAAAAAGGGCTTAACCTATAAAGATTTGCGCCATCCGTCTCCCTATAACACGTATCGTTATAACGGATTGCCCCCCGCTCCGATTGCCAATCCAAGCTATGAATCTATCAAAGCGGTACTGGCTCCGGAAGCAGAATTTGACGCTCTATATTTTGTAGCGGATAATACTGGACGTCACGATTTCAGCAACACCTATAACGAACATTTGATTAAGAAAAACAAATACCGCCGCAAGTAGTACGTCATTTATAGCAGACGGTCATGCTGTTTAGCGCATCTACCTCGCAAATAGAGCCTTATAAATCCGCCACCAGTTCAATCGGACAATGATCCGATCCCATCACTTCGGAAAGCATCCCCGCACTTTTTAGTTTTTTTACAGACGGTGTATCTACAAAGAAATAATCAATCCGCCACCCTACATTTCGCTTACGCGCACCGGTTTTATAATCCCACCAGGTATAATGTCCGCCGTCGGTGACGAAATGACGGAAAGTGTCGGTATATCCCCCCGCAATAAATTTATCAATCCAAGCCCGTTCTTCCGGTAGAAAACCGGTGTTTTTCTCATTTTCTTTAGGACGGGCCAAATCAATCGGCTGATGAGCGGTATTGACATCCCCGCACACAATAACAGTTTTTCCCGTCTTAAATAACTCTTGGCTTTTTTGTAGAAAGCAATCGTAGAAACGCAATTTGAAATCAATACGCTCCGGCCCTTGCCCGCCATTAGGATAGTAGATATTCAAAAAGAAAAAGCTAGGAAATTCCAATATCAGTGTTCGGCCTTCCACGTCAAATTCCGGATTACCCAGGCCATACCATACGTTTAACGGTTTTTGGCGGGTATAGACAGCCACCCCGCTGTATCCTTTACGTTCTGCGGCGCAAAAATAGCTATGCCAGCCCTTAGGCGCACGCAATGCCTCAGATAATTGTTCCGGCATGGCTTTTGTTTCTTGTATGGCTAAAATATCAGCTCCACAAGTACTTAAAAAATCCAAAAATCCTTTCTTTTCTACGGCGCGCAGTCCGTTCACATTCCAAGAAATCAACTTGGTCAACATAATACTCTCTCCTAAAATAGTATAATAGGTATTATATGAAATGTCCGTCCCCCTCGCGGCGAGGAGTTTGTTATGATTAAGCAAGGTACTTGTTTTTTTACGTCTGAATCAGTTTCCAAAGGCCACCCGGATAAGGTGTGCGATCAAATTTCCGATGCTATTTTAGATGCTATTTTAAGCAAAGATAAAGCGGCCCGTGTCGCCTGCGAAACCTATATTACGCGTGGTTTAGTGGTTGTGGGTGGAGAAATTACCACCAAGACATGGGTGGATGTAGAGCACATCGTGCGGGAATTATTAAAAGATATCGGCTATACGGACAGTAAATACGGTTTTAATGCCGATACGTGTGCGGTGGTCAATGTCGTCGGCAAGCAATCGCCCGATATCAGCCAAG
>JAFXOI010000024.1 GCA_017528825.1 Elusimicrobiaceae bacterium
ATAGCCTTTACTGCCTTTCCTCTCTTGCGCTCTTCAAAATCAAGTATCTTATCGCTGTATTGATTAATCTCTTTTACTGCCGGTAACAATACGCGCGCCTTGAAGTTCTTATAATCCTTGTAGCCCTCTGCATCCAGTAGGCCGCGCAACTCTTCCAAACTATAGACGCGCCTGTACTCTTCCAGAGTGTTAAAGTGTATTGATTGTATCAACTCATATAATCTAATTGTGTACTTGCTTCGGAAGTGCAGCGTATATATCAGTTCGTATTGTGTATAATTCCGTTTCAGATCCAGAAGATAAGGCCGCAGATCTTCATCAAGTCTTATCTCAATAACTCCGTTGTTCTCTTCAATGTATGCCTTATTGATCCATGATATTAACGTTTCGCGCCCGTCTGGAAGTGTTACCCATATAGATTTATCGTGCAGATCCTTTATAGCTTTACGTAGTTCTACGTAATATTTCCCATTGCTTTGATCTAAGCCGCATACCCTGCAAAAGTCACTAATTGAGAATTGATACCTTTTAAACTCTGTATCGTCTGGCTGTATCTTGCTGATAAGAAACAATACTATCTTCTGCTGCTGTGTTGTTAAAGAAAATCTGCTTCTCTGTATTAAGTCGTTTGACTTTACAACTAACGCGCTCCGCGCCTGTATTACTTCTTGATCTTCCATAAAATCACCCCTTGAAAATAATACCATTTCAACTACACGTTTGCAAGACGTGCAGCCGTTGATAGTAAAAAATGTAGCCGATATAGTAAAAAATGTAGCCGTCAATAGTAAAAAATGTAGCCGATAACATATTATATAATAAATACAAATAAGTATTTTGATAAGTATATACGCGCGCACGCGCGCGACAGCACAAAAAAATATTGTTGTATCTGTCTGCCTCTTTCCAGAACTGCAACCAAACTACAATCATCTACAACCAAAATACCACAAGCTGCAACCTGTAGACCGTACCAAATGTAGCCGATAGATAAACAACCCTTGTATTAACTTTGCTGATCGCGCCGCACATTTCCAGATCTTCAACCCGTGTACCTCTTGCGCCCTGGTGAATCAATTTTTCTATTTTGCCCGTTTCGCGTGAGAAATTCTCAGCAAAAAAAACATGATGCCTGTAGACGTGTATTTATACTCTGGAAGATTCAGAAGTGAAAACACGTGTGTAGTTCACACGAAAAACAGCAAAAAACAAAAGATCCCGCATTGCTGCAAGATCTCTGTTATTAGATCCCTTGAGCGGGACGGTGTACCATTGCCGCCCCGCTGCTGCTGTTGATCCGCTGCCGGTCAACCTTCCTTGACCATCTTGTAAAATGTCCCTTTTCTAAGATTCAAGCTTGTATATGCCTGTACTGCTGTGATCTTTCCAGATCTCCAATCAGCTACCACGCTATCAAAATTATCCGGTCTGCTGATGGTAGGACGTCCAAACTTAACCCCGTCAACCTTTGCTGCTGCAATGCCCTCTTGCTGTCTCTTCTTAATTGTCAACCGCTCATGCTCTGCAAAGCTTGATAAGACTTCCAGAAGAATATTAGTAACCATATCAGCAATCCACTCTTGACCTTCTGGAAGATCCATCATTGTTGTAGGTATATCCAGAACCTTTAACCGGATGCCGTGATCCTTGAAGTATTGCAGCTCTGTCTTGATCATCTCTTTATTTCTTCCAAGACGGTCAATACTTGTTACTACCAGAGTATCACCAGACCTTAACAGTTGATCACGCATTGCCTTGTAGCCGTCTCTATTGAAGTCTTTCCCGCTTGCCTTGTCCGTGATGATATCCCGCTCACCCGCTCCAAGTGCTTTAAACTGTGATATCTGCCTGGCTAAGTTCTGCCCGCTGCTGCTCACCCGTCCATAGTACCAAGTTCTATTATCCATTGCTGTAACCGTCCTTTATCAAAATTTGATATTGTGTAATATCAGTATGGTCATAATATAACATACCCGTTCAAAAAAGTCAATGTAAATCTTACATACTTTTTAAACATCCAAAATGTCACGGTAAGACCTTTGTAAACGTGAAAACCTGTCAAGAATTGTTGTCCAATAAAGTACACCTTTTTAAACGTGAAAAGAACCCCCGTAAAAATCCCATAACTTCCGCATTATCCGCGCATCATCTGCAAAAATCCCAAAAAAGAAAAGCGAAAAGAAACGAAAACAACCGCTCTTTCCGCTTGATTCTCTTGTAGTGCTAAGTTTCCAGATCTTCCCATTTCTGGATAAGATCAGCACTTTTCTATATACTTTAGTTCGCTAAAGTGTACACTTTTCAAATCGAAAAATTATTTAACATTAACCGCCCTGCAGATATTTACAGCCGTATAAATATACACAATATATAGTATTATTATGTATTAATACACAATATCTTGTATAGTCTCCAGATGATCAAGCTATAATTATCTGTAGTATGATTCCGGTATACCTTCCAGATTAAACACAATATTCTGTTTTAGCAGGTTGGCCGGTAACCATCCAGAACAAATAACAACATTAGGCTGCTGTAGTTCTTCATTCCATCCGTTGACACCTATTCCATACTTGCAGATCAAGCCTTTAAAAGTACGGTTGAAGTCATCCAGTAACCACCTTTCCAGAATATCAGAAACCCGCTCCCGCTCTGCTTCATCTTCTGGAAGTAAGCTATATATATCCGGTCTATTCTCTTTCCAATAGTCAATAACACGTTTAGACCTATCCATAAAGAAAACCCCCTTTATAATTCCCGTGTACCGCTGTGGCTGTACACTTATATTCTACCATGGTAGTATGTTATATAATATATAATATTAACCTGTTATATTACTGTACCGCTGTGGCTGTACGCGCGTGTACCGCTGTGGCTGCATGCCGTGTGCTGCTGTGGCTGTACGTGCCCGTCAAAATGGAAGTACCCCGTCATCATCGTACCCGTCATCTTGCCGCGCTGCCGGTGCTGCCGGTGCTGCCGCTCTTTTTTCTGCTCTCAGTTGTCTACCGAACTGCATAGCGTTCTCTATCCGGTGAAGCTCTTCAAGTACTGCCCGCTCCGCGCTCTCTATATTCGTATACCGTTCGACCTTTTTAAGCGCGCTATCTATATATCCTTCGAGCTGTTCTGATTCGTCCGCATACTCTGCCCGCAGCCGAGCTATAAACGCGTCTACATCTTCTGCCGGTGCTGCTGCCGTCTCTGGTGTGTGCGTGTACCGCTGCAGCACTTCTCTCTCGTCTGGAAGATCTTCCGGCGCCCCGTCCACGTCTTCCGGATCTGCAACCGATATGCCGCCCGTGAACTGCTTCGCCCCGTCTATTTGCGGTACTCTCCAAAACAAAAACCAACCTTTCCGTGTTGGATGTGGTGTTAGATACCCCGCTGCCTTTAGTCTGTCTCTTGCTATATGGTATTGATTCTCATTGATACCGTATAAGTCTTGATACCGTGCCGCGCTAAGATCAAAGGCATACCCGTCTTGATTTAATGCCATATCGTAATACATAATTAACGCTTCTGCCTTTGCCCTGCCGCCCAACTTCTTACCGTCCGATACTTTTACTTCTGCAATCGCTTTATCTCCGTCCATTAATTTTTTTGCTGCTATAACGCTCTCCGTTCTTGTTATCTTACCATATCCGGAGAATATAACGTCACCTTCTGGAAGTGTGCCGCTTATGGTCTGTCTATGTTCTTCCAGTTCGACAACCTCAAATTTCTGCCGGTTAGGTACTGTGTTTGTTGTGTAATCTTTTTTCATGTTGATAAACCCCCTTGCTGCCTATAATATCATATTGAGTAATATCAAGTCAAGCCCTATATCTTCCAATAGGTAAAAGCCTTGAGCGGGACGTGATCAATTAAAAATCGCATCAGAATCGCTTGTACGCGTATTTAACCGCTTTGGATGTGTTTCTATATTCCAGAAGCACAAAACGCAATACAACGCAATCTGACGCCAAATTAGAAACCCGCTCCAATATTGATAAATAATTATTTACATTTACAGATATTTCTCCGGTGTGTGAGAAGAAGCAACTATCAATCAATCACATATCTTTCCAGAGAGAAAAACCAGAACCCCGCCCCCGCTGCTGCAATGCTTTACTCTTCTGGAAGATCTTCACCGCTTGCCCGCTCCGGTCTAAGATCTGTACCAAGATCCTTTTCCAGTAGTGTAATGATATAATCGTTTATGCTCTGCCCTCTTGCCGCTGCTGCCGCTTTGATCAACTCACGCTTACCAGATCCAACGACAAGATTTAATCTGTCGTAGTGCTTCCGGTTATAGTCGTTCATACGGTCAAAATCTTTAGTTGTCCATTTCCTTTTTTTCTCTGCCATGCTCCCCACCTCTTCCCGTTTATCAAAATTATCATTGTAAGATATTGAGTAATATGCTATACTATCAACGTTCATAAATACAATCTACAAGAAAGGATAACATTAACATGAACGTTGTAATTGATTCCATCGGCACTGTATCAATCCCCGTTGACCGCGCTGCACTTGATGCCGCATTGCTTAAGACCGGAGAGTATCACATTGATAACCCCGCTCTTGTCTCTCTTCTGGAAGACAAAATAAAAAAGCTTCATGTATCAAGTATTGATCTTGTGTTGTCTGCCGATGCCCTCTCTGTTGATCCAGATTCAACCATGATGCACGTATCACTTGATGTAGATCCAGACAACCCGCTATCAGACTCTATCACGTTTGATCCCTATTTCTTGATGCCGGTTGAATCGTTTAGTTGATACCTGGCTAAAACATATACCACAAAAGGACGTTGTATTGTAGCAATGTCCTTTTTATTTTCCAGAGAAGAAAGACCGTAACCGCTGCAAGATCCCCCGTTGCTGTTGTGCTGCCGGTGCTGCCGTCTCTTCTTCTGGAAGATCTTCCGGTGTATCTGCTGCCGGTGCTGTTGCTGCCGCTTGCAAGTACTGTTGTTGTACTGTTGCCTGTGTTGCCCTCTCTGCAATATCTGCGAGACGTTTAGCAAGATCTGTTATTGTCTCTTGCTGCTCTTCAACCCGCTTGTATAGCTTGTCTCTCTCTGTTGTCAACTCTTCAATCCGCTTGTTTAACACCTTGACAACATCTTGATTGAATACTTGTTCACCGTCCCGCTCTTGATCCTTGAAATATATGTACTTTATCTTCTTTCCGTTTTCAACCTTGTCAACCGATTGTAAAGTGCCGTTGTTCAATTTCTGGTAGACAGCTTGCCTTGAAATGCCCTTTAGTGCTGCATACTCTGCCACACTGTAAAAATCATCTTTCATGATCCCTATATTTCCTCTCTATCGAAAATAGAAAGTTGATCCAGACTGTTCACCCCGTCAAGATCCCGCTCGATAGCTGCCTGTATCTGTATAACCTCTTCTGTTGACTTTGGCTTGACCGTGAACCCTATAGCCTTTACTGCCTTTCCTCTCTTGCGCTCTTCAAAATCAAGTATCTTATCGCTGTATTGATTAATCTCTTTTACTGCCGGTAACAATACGCGCGCCTTGAAGTTCTTATAATCCTTGTAGCCCTCTGCATCCAGTAGG
>JAFXOI010000025.1 GCA_017528825.1 Elusimicrobiaceae bacterium
AGAAACTATGAAAAAAGGTTTCACGTTAATTGAATTATTAATAGTTGTGTTAATTATCGGTGTGTTAACTGCAATTGCTTTGCCGCAGTACCAAACCGCCACCGATAAAAGCCGGTACGCTACTTTGATGCCGATGGCCAAGAGTGTGGCTAATGCCCAAGAAGCATTTTACATGAACGGCGGACACTATTCGGAAGATTTGGCATACTTAGATGTACAGTTACCCAATGACCCGAGCGGTACGGTAGCTAACATAGGAGACGGATTAAAAGTAGAGATTAGTGAAGATACGGATTATGGATATGTGAAAATGTCCAAAGAGGGGTTAGAGAATAACTACATTATTTACCAAGATAACAGTCTAAACTATCCCAAAGAAATCCATTGTGAAGCGTTAAGCGGTAGTGACCGGGCAGAGCGGTTGTGTAAAGCATTAGGCGGCTCCTATATCAGCGGGAGCTTAAGTGAGGGATATGATACGTATGTGCTGGAAGGGGGCGGCAGTGGTACTCCGTGGAGCTTAGCACATGCCGACACAGGCACTACGGGTGTGGAAGGATGTGAATCCTATCCGTGTATTAAGGAATGTACAGGGGCTATTAGTGCTTGGGTTGCACAAGCTTTCGGGGCAACTCCGAGTTGCGAGGCAATTTATCAAGAAGATGGGAGTTTTGTGGAAAAAGCTTGTATAACAGGACAAGGCTGCATGGTTGTTGATTATACAGAGAACGGTATGGATGGAATGTTGTGTGACGAAAGTGGAACAGTATGTCCGATTTCAGGCCAAACAGATGCCAATGGTAATATTACCTCCTACCGGAGTTGTGAAAGTTCTTTAAACATAGGGGCAGACGGTAAGTGTGCTGGTTATGATTATGGGTATGATGCTACTTACGATGGTAATGGCAACCAAACCTCTTATCGACATTGTGCGTTTGATGAAAATGGGCAATGTAGCAGCTATGATTATGGGAGTGACTATACTTATTATGCTAATGGACAAGAGGCTACAAGGAGCGATTTTAGTGAAGACGGTTCTGGAGATAACTATACTTTTGATGAGAATGGTAATGTAACCTCTTTTAGGTACTGCTCTGCTGTTGACGGGAACAAGCAATGTACCGGGGAATATTATTCCGGTGGTACCTATACTTACAACGGAAATGGTGATCTGATAGCTTCTAGTTCTTTTTATTATGGCTCTGGAAATGAGACTACTTACGATGGAAATGGCCATACTGTATCTACTCGAAGCTGTGCTACTGACGGAGAGGGTGCATGTACCGGTGGTTATACTTCGGGGACGGATTATTCAGGTTATGATGAAAGTGGTAATTATTTATCATATACGTGTGCAATTGTAGATGGACAATGTAATAGTTACAGTACCGCTTATGTGTTCAAAAAAAGAACAGAGGGTAGCTGGGGTGGTGTCGCAGAATGTAAAGCTTGGAGTGGAAAAACTTGTACTTCTTGGTGTCGTACTCGATATGGCTATACTCATCAATGCAGTTCTTCACCAGAAACTTTTTTACTAGATGATAATGTGTAACAGAGAAGTTACGAAAATTTAAATTTTCCGTATGCGTGCGTGCAGAGCTTACATAGATGATATCTTTACCAGCCGTCCTATTTTGGGCGGCTGTTTTTATGGCGTCATATTTTCCTAGTTAAACAAATAGATAGTTTTACGTGCCTAAAAAGGTACAATATAGCTATCTATATAGAAAGGAGTTTGTATGCTAAAAAAATCATTTTTTTCTCTTTTATTTATTAGTTGTTTTTCGCTGGCGGGGGCGGAGCCGTTGCAAGTGGTATCTGTTTCTCCCAAGGGAGATGTTTCTCATGCCGGAAAGCGGGCCATCCAAGTTACCTTTAATCAACCGGTCGTGGCCTTGTCTGAAAAAAATGCTTTTGCTCAAGGAAACTGCCCGCTGGTTATTACGCCTGCCGTTGCCGGCACTTGCCGATACACAGGCACTCAAACCTTACAATTTGAACCTGCTGAAAACTGGAAAAATGCTACAGAGTATAAAGTTTCTTTACCGGCCGGATTTTCTTCTTCCGTGTCTAAACAGAAACTAGCCAAAGAGGAAAGCTGGTCTTTTACGACCCCTCGCCCGTCGGTGCAACAGGTACTTCCCAGCTCCAACGAACAATGGATTGATGTGCGCCCGCTCATTTATGTCAAAATGTCTCAGCCGGTAGATTTAGAAATAGCTAAACAAGCCTTTCATTTGACTCATCCGCTAGCGGCACAAGAGCCCAGCTGGTGGGAGCGTATCAAAGCGTATGTATGGTCAGAAAATTTGCCATCTAATTCACAAGTGGCAGAAGTGCCCGTGACATTGCGTCGTCTTACCGCCAAAGAAAAAGAAGATAATTATTCCTATTTAACGCATACCAATCAAGTGTTTGTAGCAGAAGTGCAAAAAGATTTACCGGTGCAAACCCCTGTTACAATTACCCTTTCTAAAAATTTGCACGGTACGGAAGGCCCTTTGGGTTTAGCAGAAGATTTTACTTCTGTTTTCCATACCTATCCTAAACTTCAAGTGGCCGGAGCCAATGTGGAGGGGTGTTTGCCATTTGACGCACATATAGATTTTACTTCTCCGGTGCGCTTGTCAGATTTAATGAAGCATATGACGATTTCCCCGCAGGCGGCCTTGGCTGAGATTACAGAACAAGAAGCCCAGACCT
This sequence comes from Elusimicrobiaceae bacterium, assembly GCA_017528825.1. Lineage (NCBI taxonomy): Bacteria > Pseudomonadati > Elusimicrobiota > Elusimicrobia > Elusimicrobiales > Elusimicrobiaceae > Elusimicrobiaceae bacterium. The sequence goes on from JAFXOI010000025.1 coordinate 2,704, forward strand.
TAGGCTATCAACGTTACGTGCCGGAAAAGCAGGAAGAAGAAAAACCGGTTTCACATCCGGTGCGATTGCCCGCCGGTACGGGTTACTTTGTCATGCCTCTTTCCTTTTTGCGTTTGCAACCTCATCAGCCGGTTACGGTTACGATTGATAAAGATTTGACAGATATTTACGGACAGAAATTGGGTCGGTCTCGCACGTTTACAGTAACTAATAACGGGTATTGTCCTGCGGTCGTATTTAAGGGAGGAACCGGCGTATTAGAAAGCTATTTGCCGGCCCGTCATCCCATTGATGTGCTCAATGAGGAATCGGTCGAGGTATATGCGGCTCGGTACGGAAAAGAAACTTTTATTCCGTTTGCACAAAAAGATATTCCTTATTGCAAACAAGCGGAACTGGATAAAGCGGCGGTGCAGTATAACGGAAAATATGATTTCCATATTTCTGCGGACAAAACCCGAAAAACTTATTTAGATTTATCACGCTTTCACCCCAGTGCCCATGAGAGCATTATCTTTTCACAAGTGCGGGTTCCCAGTGCGTATCGGGCAGATGGTTTCTGCTGGGTGGGCGCTACGGATAATATTACCGATCTGGGAGTCACTCTTAAAACTTCCCAAGAAAATACGTTAGTGTGGGTTACTTCTTTGCAAACAGGAGAGCCGCAAGGCAATTTGAACGTAGAACTCAGAGACAGCTCTAACCGCACGGTATGGAGCGGTAGCACCGATGCGAACGGATTAGCTTGGGCTCCCGGGTGGAAAGAATTAAATGTAAAAGCCGCCAATCGTTGGAGCCGACCGATTTTATATGCTTTTGTCAGTAGCGTGGGAGGAGACGCGGTACTAGCCAGTGACTGGAATGACGGACTGGAATTATGGCGTTTTAACATCAATTATGATTATTCTCCGCAGGGTAGTACACTTAAAACCGCGCTTTTTACAGACCGTGGCGTATATCGTCCGGGAGAGACCGTTTATCTAAAAGGACTCACGCGTCAGTTGAAAAAAGGAGCGTGGCAATTACCGGAAGTTTCGAAGGTATTGGTGAAAATTTACAATTCTCGCGGAGACGAGATGTTTAAGCAAACAATCAGCTATCAAAAAGGATCGTTTGACTGGTCTTTCGTGCTGCCCAAAGAAGCCACAACAGGTACCTGGCAAGTATATGCAGTACCTGAGAATAGCGAAGAAGATACCATTTACTCTTTTCAGGTAGAAGCCGTCAAGCAAGCAGATTTTGAAGTGAATGTGCGTGAATTGCAGCCGTCATATATCGGTGGACAAAAAGCAGAATTTACTGCCTCTGCCCAATATCTTTTCGGAGCACCGGTAGCCGGCGGAAAAGTAAAGTGGACCGTACGCCGAGCGAATGAATGGTTTGATCCGAAAGGGTATGATGATTATATTTTCGTTCCCTATTTCCTGTCACGGGAAGATCAAACAAAAGATGGCTTGTTGGTGGAATCTTCGGGAGAGTTAGATGAGCAAGGAAAAATTAATTTTTCCGTTCCATTGCCTAAAGTATCTCGCATGCAAATGCTGTATGCAGAGGTAGGAGTACAAGCTCCCACCGGCCAAGAATTATTTGCTAGAAAAAGTATCCCTTTGTATCCGGCCGAATTCTATTTGGGAGCTTATATGGAACGCTGGTCGACCGAACTGGGAGAACCGGTCAAAGCCCAGTTGCTTGCGGTGAATGAAAAAGGAAAACGTGTTGGCCCCGTGCAGGTCAAAGCCACGATTGAAAAAGAAGAGTATTTATCCATTCGTAAAAACGGTCTTGCCGGGCGTTTGGAATGGGTTAGCCAGCGACGTACGAAAAAATATCCTTCTCAAACATTCACGGTTGGTATGGACGGATATGATTTTTCTTTCGTGCCTGACAAAGCCGGTAGTTATTTGATTACCCTGTCGGCTAAAGACAGTCAAGGGCGCACCGTACGCGGCGGTTTTGAAGTGACGGTATATGGAAAAGGCGAGGCCTATTGGAAGCAAAATGATGATGATATCCTCGTACTCAAACAGGATAAGAATTCTTACCAAATTGGAGATACGGCCCGTATTTTAGTGCAAAGTCCGTACGAGAATGCAACCGCACTGGTGAGCGTCGAACAGAATGGAGTATTAGACAGTTGGGTCACTCCAATTTCTGCCGGAGCCGATTCAATCGAGGTGCCCATCAAGGCCAGTTATACTCCAAATGTATTTGTGAGCGTGACGTTGGTGCGCGGCCGCGCCGAAAAAGCAGCTTACGACGAAGAAGGATTAGATTTAGCAAAACCGCAGGGAAAAACGGGATATGTACAGTTGATTGTTTCGCAAGAAGAACGGGAAATTACGACGACGGTTTCTCCCGCTAAAACTGCGTACCGACCCGGGGAAGAAGTGCGGGTCAAAATTAATACGCGAGTGCAAGATAAACCGACACCGGCCGAAGTAACATTTATGGCAGTGGATGACGGAATACTTTTGCTAACCGGTTATCAAGTACCCAATTTAATGAAAGTATTTTATTTCTTGCGGCCGTTAACTGTTTTAACTGCTGACAACCGTTCCTTTTTAATCGGCCAGCGTAATTTCGGTGAAAAAGGAGAAAATCGCGGCGGCGGCGGTGGGTTAGGCAATAAATTAGGCGGCGCGGATTTACGTAGCCATTTTGAGTTCACCCCTTACTTTAATGCGACCGTGCGTACCAATGACAAAGGAAAGGCAGAAGTGAAATTCAAATTGCCGGATAATTTGACGAAATTCCGTTTGATGGCCGTGGCATCTACCGTCAAAGAATTCGGATCCGGAGAAGCTACCATTACGGTGTCAAAGCCTTTGATGATTACGCCGAAAATGCCGCGTTTTGCCCGCCAGTCAGATGAGTTTTCATGCGGCGCAGTCGTCTACAATTATGAAGATGAAAAAGGAATCATTACGGTCACCGCGCGTGCTTCCGGCGCAGTAACACTGGCAGAAAAGACGCAACAAATCCACGTGCAAAAAGGAGCCGCGCAAGAAGTAACGTGGCCGTGTCAGGCTAAGGAACTGGGGCAGGCAAGTGTGATCTTTACTGCTAAAGGAGCGAAAGAAGAAGATGCCGTGCAACATGCATTTTCTGTTATCCCCGTGGAAAAACAACAGACGCTGGCGTTGTATAGTGCTACAGAAGACACGCAAACCCAGCAATTAGAGAAACCGGATTCTGTCAATCCGCAAGTACCCAGTACCGTAAATCTTTCACTCGCTTCTACGGCTCTATTGAATTTACGGGGAAGCATGTTGTATTTGCTCACGTATCCGTACGATTGTTTAGAGCAGAAAATGTCTAAAATTTGGCCGGTCATAGAAGGCGCTGATCTGATAAAAGATTTCAAGTTGGGCGACACCACTTCCTATCGGAAAAAAACGCAGGAAATTTTAGATGAAATACCCTCTTACCAACACAGTTCCGGCGGATTGGGTTATTGGCCGCAAGTACAGCCCGATCCGTATGTAACGGCTTATGCTTTAGAGACAGCTTATCACGCCCAAAAAGCAGGTTACAAAGTGCCTACGGACTCTTTGAAAAAGGCCAAAACTTGGTTGAAAGGTATTTTTAACGGTAACAAGATGCACGCTTATCCATACTCGTCTTTGGAAAATCAAACCGTACGTGCGTATGCCGTGTACGTATTGGCTTTATACGGGGAGAAATTGGAAAGTCATTTCAATACGTTATATAGCCATCGTAACGGATTGAGTTTGGCCGGGCAGGCTTATTTGTTGCAAGCGGCTAAATTGCTTGGCAAAGGAGCAGAAATCGAGAAAACATTGGCACAAGGATTACTAAATCAAGCGCAATACGGAGCTCAGACCATTCATTTCTCAAGCGGAGAAAATCAGCCGTGGTTGCATATGAGTGCCGTGAAAGAAACTGCTGTGAGTTTGGATGCTTTATTAAAAGCGGGTGCTTATTTGCAACAACCGTATCAGGTCGTGCGTTGGCTCATAGAACAGCTTAATGCACAAGGTCACTGGCAAAATACCAATGCAAATGCCGCTGTATTTAGAGCTTTGCATACATACTATACGTTGCAAGAAGCGCAGGAGCCGCAGTTTAAGGCGGCTGTTTCACTGGACGGGAAAGAAGTGTTTCACGCTCGTTTTGAAGGACGCAGTGTCGAAACACAGCAGACTGCTTGGCCCTTTAATCAGGTATATGCCAAACAAGATCAGGCGACTGTACGGGTGCAAAAATCCGGCGCAGGACGAGTTTATTATACCTTGGCCCAGACCTATGCGCCTAAGGCATATACAACGCCCATTCAGGCCGGTTTTACGCTCACGCGTCAGCTGACAGACTTGAAAGGCAATCCTGTTACTCGCTTGCAAGCCGGTGAGCGCTATAAAGTAACCTTGAAAACAAGTACTTCATCGGCCTATTCTTTTGTGGTGCTGGAGGATTTTATTCCTGCCGGTTTTGAGATCGTCAATACCAACTTAGCCACCGAAAGCCGCAACGATGCAGATTCTCTGCAAAATTCGGATTGGGGTGGTTTTGAACGGGATGAAAAATACGACGACCGCATTGCTATTTTTGCGGATTATTTGAACGCCGGTGAAAATGAGTACAGTTATTTGGTACAGGCGATGACAGCCGGCACTTATCAATATCCCAGCGCATGGGCCAGCCAAATGTATGATCCGGCGGTATTTGGGCGTAACACTACGCAAACATGGACAATTGAACCTTAATGAAAAAGTTAGCAGTTTATTTGGCAATGGGACTTGTTTTACTTCCCCGTCTAACGAACGGGGAAGTATTGTCTGTAGAGGCGGGCGCGGTATCTGTGCCGGCTTCCGTGCAAGTATTGGATAATCAAAATCATCCGTTACAGACTTTTTTATCTAATCGCCAAACTTATTCCGAACCGGTGTCTTTATCAGACATTTCTCCTTTTGTTTTGCTAGCCGTACAGGCGGCAGAAGACCGTCGTTTTTATAAACACCATGGCATTGATTTTAAGGCGGTGTTGCGCGCAGTTTGGCAAAATGTACGATGGCACGGTATTGTGTCGGGGGCTTCTACGATTACCCAGCAATTGGTGCGCGCCTTGCATCCTCGGCCTAAGAATTGGCGTAACAAATGGATAGAAGCGTGGGATGCGTGGCAGTTAGAGCGAAAGTATTCTAAAGATGAGATCTTGCAGCAATATCTAAATATACTGGAGTTTGGTAATCATACGCAGGGTATTGAAGCCGCGGCGCGGTTTTACTTTGGTGTGCCGGCCAGTGAATTATCCGTGGCACAGAGTGCCTTGCTTGCCGGACTGATTCAATCGCCTACGCGGTTAAATCCGCTTAAAAATCCGGAAGGGGCACTGGTCCGTCGCAATCGAGTACTGCAAGCTATGTATCGAAATCAGTTTATTACGCAAGAGGACTATCACTTGGCTTTATCTGAACCCTTGGCTTTGCAAGCTACTACCCGTCCGGTACAGGCACCGCATTTTTCACGACTGATTTCACGCTTAACTTCACCCGGAGAACAGGTGCAGACTTTTTTGGACGCAGATTTGCAACAGTATGCTGAAACTACCTTGCAAAGACACGTAGATCGCTTGGCAGAGGAACATGTGACCAATGCCGCCGCTGTGGTGCTGGATAATCAGACAGGAGCGGTTTTGGCCTATGTGGGATCAGCTGATTTTGAGGATGTGGAGCATGCCGGACAAGTAGACGGAGTGCTGGCTAAGCGGCAACCGGGATCTGCCTTGAAACCGTTCGTGTATGCATTAGCTTTGGAAAACGGATTTACGGCGGCTAGTATTTTGCAAGATGAAGATACTTTTTTCGAAGGAGGATTCCGGCCGCGTAATTACGATGGTAAATTCCATGGGGGAGTATCGGTACGACGTGCATTGGCCAATTCGTATAATGTGCCTGTTGTGCGCGTGGCAGAGACGTTAGGCGCGGCGCGTATTTTGCAAGAGTTACATGCTTTTGGATTTGCTTCATTAAATCATCCGGCAGAATTTTATGGACTGGGAATTGCCTTAGGTGGGGGGGAAGTAACTTTGTTAGAACTGGCTAATGCTTATAGCGCTTTGGCACGCGGGGGACTTGTAAAACCAGTGGTTTTTGCGCGCGAACCACGACTGCAAAGCAATACTGTTTCCGTGCGTGCAGTGCCGGAGGAAATCAGCTATATCATTACCGATATCTTGGCTGATAATGCCGCGCGGGCGGATGCTTTTGGCTTAAATTCTGCGTTACAATTTCCTTTTCCGGCGGCTGCCAAAACCGGCACGAGCAAAGATTATAAAGATAATTTTGCAATCGGTTATACTGCGCGTATTACGGTGGCGGTTTGGGCGGGAAACTTTGACGGATCTTCGATGCAAAAAGTATCCGGTGTGACGGGGGCGGCTCCCATTTTGCATGATATTTTAGTTTATGCAACTAAGCGTTATCCGGCCGGTCCGTTTGCAAAACCGTACGGAGTAGTGTCTGCACGTATTTGTACGCACAGCGGACTTTTAGCCGGAGAGAATTGTGCCGCTACGCGCGAAGAACTTTTTACAACGGACACCATACCTACGCAAATTTGTGACGGCACACATGAGAGTATGCCGGCTCCGTTACAATTTATTTTCCCCGTGCGAGGAGATGTGTTTGTGTATGATAAATCTTTGCCCGATACTTCTCAACAACTGCACATACAGGTTTCCGCGCAAGCGCCGTGTTCGTGGCGGTTAAACGACCAGCCGCTACCGGAGACGGAGTCTGAATTTTGGTGGCCGCTTCAAAAAGGCAAATTTGACTTAACGGTTACATGCTCGGGGCAGACGGCCCAAACATTTTTTACGGTATTGTAAATCTTTTCTTTGTTTGGCCGTTTTTTCGTCGGGAAATAAAAAAGGCTTGACATCGTTTTTTTTTTTTTTATACCATTTAAAAAATTAATTCTCGGCCGTGCGTTATTTTGCAGAAAATGCACTGTCATTCCGCAGAACACACACTGTCATCCCGCAGTGTCGTAGTGCGGGATATAAGTAGTTTCGCAACGGCGTTATACCCCGCACAGAAATCTTGCGGGGTGACGGCAGGGAAAAAAGGAGGGTTGTTTATGTTTGTAAGAAATAACAGAGCTTTTACGCTTATTGAGCTGTTAGTAGTAGTCTTGATTATTGGTATTTTATCGGCCATCGCCCTGCCTCAATATGAAAAAGCGGTTGTTAAATCGCGCTTTGCGGAAGCTTTTGTGAATTTAAAAACAATTGCTAATGCTGTGCAAGTATGTGAATTAGAAACAGGGACACAAGCTGCAAATAATCATAATATTGGATGTGCTAATTTTGACAATTTAAGTATTGATATAGGAGATATAGCGGAGGATGGTGCTCGGGCTACAACAGAGAAATTTTGGTATTACGCAGGCCCTCATACTGCTTTGATAAGTGATAATGTTAAAGCAGTTGCTGTTAGTAGAGAGTGGGAGTATTGTGTATGTATATATGGTGATGGACATTTTGAGGGCCATGTAGATGATGGTGCTTATACAGGAGGGAAAATACCTACATTTGATATTTCTAAACTTTTACAAATAGAGGATACTGGAACCTGTGAATGTGCGTAGATAAATTATTTTAAAAGTCCTACTCAATCGAGTAGGACTTTTATATTATCTTTCTTTTTGATGTTTCAAACTGGCCTTGACTAGTCCGTCAAATAAGGGGTGCGGACGCTGCGGGCGAGAGGCAAATTCCGGGTGGAATTGTCCGGCGATGAAATACGGGTGATCGTGACGCTCCACAATTTCCGGCAACACGCCTGCATGCCATCCGGTTACATAGAGCCCGGCTTTTTGCAATGCTTTGACGAACTTGGGATTGAATTCGTAGCGGTGGCGGTGACGTTCTACAATGTGGTCTTTTTTGTACAATTTGTGCGCTAAAGAACCTTTTTCCAAGTCTGCGGTGTAATTGCCCAAACGCATGGTGCCGCCTTTATAAACGACTTTCTTTTGTTGCGGTGTCAAATCCACTACAGGATGTTTCGTTTTGGGATTAAATTCCGTAGAGTTAGCATCTTTCATACCGCATAAGTGGCGGGCGGTTTCTATCACGGCGCATTGCATACCCACACAAATGCCCAAGAAGGGTAATTTGTTTTCCCGTGCGTAGCGGATGGTTTCAATTTTTCCTTCAATTCCGCGCGTACCAAATCCGCCCGGAATTAATACCCCGTCCACTTCTTTTAGTTTAGCCACGACATCATCTTTTTCGGTATTAATATAGAGAATTTGTACCTTGGTGTCATATTTCATACCTGCATGACGCAAGGCCTCGTTGACAGATTTATAAGCATCTTGCAGTTCGGAGTATTTTCCGGCGATGGCGATTTTAACTGTTTTGGACGGATTTAAGGCCTTATCAAAGAAAGCAAATGATTTTTCATCTACGGATTTTTTAGCCTTTAATCCCAGTAGCGACAGTACGCGTTGATCCACTTTTTGGTGATAAAAATTTTTAGGTACTTCGTAAATGGATTTCGCATCCGTACATTCAATCACATTTTCTGCCGGCAAACTACAGAATAAAGAAAGTTTATCTTTCAGTTTTTTAGAAAGCGGTTTTTCCGTACGGCAAATCAGCATGCTGGGTTGGATACCCAGTTCACGCAATTTATTGACGGAGTGCTGAGAGGGTTTTGTCTTGAGTTCTTGCGCTACTGCAATGTAAGGAATGAGGGTCACATGCACACTAATTACGTTAGCAGGGCCTTTTTCTTGGATTAATTGGCGGGCCGCTTCTAAGAAGGGCAAAGACTCAATATCGCCTACCGTTCCGCCGATTTCAATGATAGACACATCAAAATCTTTTTCAAACGCGCAAAAACGTTTTTTGATTTCGTTCGTAATGTGAGGAATAACTTGTACGGTAGCTCCCAGGTATTCGCCACGGCGCTCTTTGTCAATCACGGTTTGATAAATGCTGCCGGCGGTGTTGGTATTTGCTTTGGTCATTTCTACGTCTAAGAAACGTTCATAGTGGCCCAAATCCAAATCCGCTTCCGCGCCGTCCACCGTCACAAATACTTCTCCATGTTGATAAGGGGACATAGTGCCCGGGTCCACATTAATATATGGATCGCACTTAATCATATTTACTTTTAGGCCGTGTAACTGCAATAGTCTTCCGATACTGGCGCCGGAAATTCCTTTTCCCAAAGAACTAACTACCCCGCCGGTAATAATAATAAATTTGCTCATTTAATTCTCCTTTATCAATAAAAAATCTGCTCAAAAAAGGGAACTCCCGCCAAAGCGGGAGTTCTCGCTTTAAGAAAGTTTTAGATACGCTTCGGCGGCCAATAAATCTTGCTCTGTATCGATGGCCGGGCCGGTACCTTCAATAACTACGCACTTTAAGGTCATGCCATCTTCCAAAGCGCGTAACTGTTCCAGTTTTTCCAGTTTTTCCAGCGGGCTCTGCGGTAACTGTACAAAGCGTTCCAACGCTTTACGTTGATACCCATAGATACCGCAATGTTGCCAATAAGGAATGTTTTTGTTGGCGTCCGTAATTTCTCGTTTGTAGGGAACACGAGAGCGTGAAAAATACAAAGCTTTTCCGTCTTTATTGAGCACGGCTTTGACACAGTTAGGATTGTCAATTTTCTTGTCATCTAAGGTGGCAATCACGGCGGAAGCAATGTCACAATCGGGCTCTGCTTGCAAGAGAGCAGCAATTTTTTGGATGGTAGAGGGAGCAATAAAAGGCTCATCTCCCTGTACATTAATAATGATTTGCTCCGGACGATCTTTAGCAGCCTCATAAATGCGGTCTGTTCCGCTCTGGCAGGTATCGCTGGTCAGTACGGCATGAGCGCCAAATTTGGCCAAAGCATCCACTACGAGTTGACTTTCTGTGGCAATCAGCACTTCGCCAACGTTTGCTTTTTTACAGGCTTCGTACACATGCATGACAACGGGTTTACCGGCTAAAAGTTTCAACATTTTACCCGGCAAGCGCGAAGAACCATACCGCGCAGGAATGACAATCAAAACATCTTTCATGGTAGTACCTTTTCGATCTCTTGTACGGTGGCGGTAGCCGTGCCAGATTTGCTCACCACAATGCCGGCTGCATAGTTGGACAGTACGGCGGCTTCATGCAGTTTGGCTCCGCAGGCTAAGGCTAAAGTGAAAACAGAAATTACCGTGTCACCCGCACCTGTTACATCATATACTTCCTGTGCGGTGGCTTTTACGGTGGTGGGTTTGGCTTTTCCTTTTTCAAACAAACTCATACCGTCTGCACTACGGGTAATTAAAATAGAATCAGCCTGTAACATTTTCAAAATTTTCTGACCCAATTTTTCGATGGCTTCTTCGCCGCTTTGGGGGGATAAACCGGCTCCTTCCCAAGCTTCTTTCGTGTTGGGGGTCATACAAGTAATATTTTTGTATTTTTTGAAATTATCCAACTTAGGATCCACACATACGGGGATTTTGCGTTTGCGGCAGGCGTCTACCAAAGTTTTGATATTGCTGTCGCTGAGCATTCCTTTACCGTAGTCGGATAAAATAACCCCTTTGGCCGTTTTAAGTGCGTGATTAAAATTCTGCATACATTCCACGCTTACTGCCGGAGAAATAGTGTGTTTACTTTCGCGGTCATAGCGGACGATTTGTTGTTGCTCTGCCATAACACGGATTTTTTGCGTGGTAGGGCGGTCATAATCTTCTGCAATCCCCTGAATGTTAACTTGTTGTTTGCGCAAAAATTCTTTCAAAATTTCACCGCCGGCATCCCGACCGACGACAGATATCAAGGTAGGCTTGGCACCTAAAGCCGCCAAATTGACGGCTACGTTACCCGCTCCGCCGGCTACAAAAAATTCCTTGTTTACTGCCACCACAGGCACCGGAGCTTCCGGTGATATGCGAGAGACAGAGCCCTTGATAAAGTGATCTAGCATCACATCGCCGACCACGATCATTTCTTTGCCTTTAAAAGCGCGTAAAATTTCTTTGAGTCTTTTGGTTGTTACGGTTTTCATGAGGTCCTCTTGTAATCATTATAAAATATTTGTAGGGGCTTGTCTTTGATAAGCCAACAGCTCCGCCGATACAGAGCCGATAAACACTTCCACCGACATTTTGACAGGCATTTTATACTCATCATCTGTTAGCCAGACTTTGAGACTTTTTCCTTTGGATACAAAAATGCCTTCTTCGCGTATTTGCGGTTCTACGACTACACAATTAAATTTGCCGGCGGCGGTTTTAACAGTTTCTTTTTTTAATACTTTTACGACTAACGGATATTGTTTTTCCCGATTGACAATGTCAAAAATAATATCTCGGCCGATTTCTATTTTCTGGGCACGCACATAGTATAAAGCACTGAGCACATCTAATACTTTTATTTCCAGCGGCCCCTGGATATTTTTGGGGGCTTCTTTTTTTCGAATTTGTCCTCGATATTGGTGGTTTGTATAATCAAAAGTAAGCCATTCATCGCGTTTGTAATTGCCTTCCCGAACACTTTGTCCGTATCCGAGGGAGTAGAGTTCTGCTGCGTCCAGCCAAGACTGGTTGATATCCCGCACTTTGAACACGGCATCAATTGCAGCTGCGGAGAATGCGGTTGTTTGTAATAAGTAGGTCGGCCGGCCGTTGATTTGCATGAGTCCGCGGTTGTGAATATAAGCAGTTCCGGCTTTCACAAAAGAATAATAAATACCGTATTTTAACTGTTCGTATGCCCAAGGCGCCTGTTGCGGCTTATCTTTTTCTAAAGATTCAGAGGCATACGGGTGTAGTAAACGATTGGTCAAATCAATGGTATCTTCGTGGTCAAAAGTGGGTTGTTGGGCAAGCGGAGCTTTTATTTCCGGTTCGACGGGAGCAGGGACAGTGGTGGCCTGTTGCACAGTTGTCTTGCTGGGCGCCGCCGTGGAAGCGGTGGTGCGAGGTTTCGGCGTAGTTACGACGATCTTTTGAGCGGAAGGAGCCGCAGATACCGTAGCGGTTTTCACTTCCGTAACAGGCGTTGGTGTGTAGTCGGTTTGTGTAATAGTTTCTTGTTTGGTTTGTTGGGGGGTAGAAGTGACGACAGCGTTTTGTTGACGGCTGTGGCAGGCTAAAAGTAGCAAAGGGAGGACAAATGCGAATGCTATTTTAGTAGTCATCTTGTTTGTCCTCTTTCAAAATATATCGTGCCGCAGTCAGCATATCAGACGCAATGAAATCAGGTTTTAGATCGGGATATTTTTGCAAATGATGTTTACCGTTGGCAGTTGTTACCAGTACTGCGCGGCAACCCAATTTTTGACCAAAGAGTATATCTGCTTTTTTATCTCCCACCATAAAGGAATGGCTGACATCGATATTGTATTTTTGAATCAATTGCTCGCCCAGTAAAGTGCCTGGTTTACGGCAGGAACAAGCCTGATCGGGCGCGTGCGGGCAAAATACAATATCACGTATTTGAATCGGTTTTAATAGTTCTTTCAAACGGTTATGTACCGCCAGCACTTCCTTTTCCGTAAAGTAACCGCGACCAATACCGGATTGATTGGAAACAATAAAAAGTTGAAAGCCGGCTTTGGTAAGCCGAGCCAAGGCTTTAGGGACGGGAGCATACAATCGCACCGCAGCCGGATCGGATAGATAAGTGCCCGGTCTTTCGTGGATTAATGTGCCGTCACGGTCAAAGAAAACAGCTTTTATTTTATTTGACATTCCGGATGCTCCTCAAACCATTTCTGACCCTCTTTTTCGCGTTTCCAACGGTTATGAGCCCAAAGCCAATTTCCCGGATACTGGCGTATCCATCGTTCGTAAACATCGGTTAATTGACGCGTGAACGCTCGAATATTTTCTTGGCTATATTCCGTCGGTGGAAGCAGGGGGTCTTCTACGGTACAAATGATGCGCCCGTTTTCCCGCGTGACCTTGATGGGAAATACGGGAAGTTGTAAGCGAATAGACAATAATGCGGTGATGGGGGACACGGCGGCCACCCGTCCCAAAAAGTGCATAAAAATTTCACTGGCGACGGCATTTTGATCCGTTAAAATGCCTAACATTTGATGTTTTTTTAATAATCGAACAGCAGTAAAAAAGGGATTGGCGTGATGATTGCTGTACACGGTTATTCCACCAAATACATGGCGCAAACGATTTGTTTCTTCGTCGACATAAGGGTTGTCCACTTTTTGGGCCATGCTGTTAGATTCAATCCCTGCCACGCCGACAGCTAAACCAAATGCTTCCCAGTTGGTAAAGTGCCCGATGTGTATAATACCGCCGGTGTGCTGGCGAGCATAGTGCAATTTTTCTATTCCGCGTATTTCCACTTTTTGCGTAACTTCGTCAGCAGACATGGCCGATAAATGCACAAATTCCGCTAAAATTTGCCCCATATTACGCCATGATTCACGCGCAATTTCTCTTGCTTCTTCGATGGATTTTTCGGGGAATGCGAGTTGTACATCGTGTACACTGCGCTCAAAACGTTTTTTTAGGATATAAGTTATGTTGCCGGTGCAAAAACGGCCCAAAGCGCAAGCCGCACGATAAGGAATTAATCGCAAACAAAAACAGGCTGTTTTCAGCCCGACATATTGCATGAAATAAGAAGGAGATTTCTTAAAGCGCATACCTTATTATACTAACTTTATCCGGCAATAGGGCAAGGCCGACAAGTTTTGCAATAAATGCTACAATATATCCACTTTACTTAGTAGTGAGGATAATTATGGACGCACTCAAATTACGGGAAAAATGGAAACAAAATTGGGCGGGACGATTTCTTTTGTTAATAGCCAGCAAAATATATGGATTAGGGGTATATTTGAACCGATTGGCCTACGAGAACGGTTGGAAGGCGGTGCGGTCCGTCAATTCTCGGGTGGTGTGTATCGGCAATATCACAGCCGGAGGAACCGGTAAAACTACGGCAGTGTTGCTAGCCGCTATGGCACTGGCCAAAGAAGGAATAAGAGTGAGTATTGTGTCGCGCGGATATAAACGCCAGCAACAAAATAAAGACGAGGTGGTTATTTTGTTCGATAATCCAGATGCGGACTGGCGCTTGGCCGGAGATGAGCCGTATATGATGAGCCGTTTGCTCATCCAATATAAAGTACCCATTGTCATCGGTCGCAACCGTGCAGCCGCCGCCACGGAAGCATTGCGCCGCTTCAAAAGCCAGATTATTTTGTTAGACGACGGATTACAACACCATGCATTAAAAAGAGATGCTAACATTATTTTAATTGATGCTAAAAATCCGTTTGGAGGTGGGCACCTGTTACCGTTGGGAAATTTGCGCGAGCCGTTGTCTGCACTTAAAAGAGCTAATTTGGTGGTGCTGACACATTGTGATCAGGTGGACATGCGGAGCTTGGAAGAAACGAAAGATAAAATCCGCGAATATAACGATTTGGTAGATATAGTTGAAAGTGTGCATGAGCCGGATTATTATTTCGACGTATGCAACGCGCAAAAAGTGGATTTGAAAGAAATCAAAGGCGAAGTAACTTGCTTTAGTGCCTTAGGCCATCCGGAGACTTTTGAAAATACCTTAAAGGGGTTGGGCTTGACGCTAAAGCAAGTGTGGCGTTTCCCGGATCATCAACGTTACACGGAGGAGCATTTGCGTACTTTTGAACAGACGCGTCACGGTCTGCCTTTGGTGACTACCTTTAAGGATTTTGTGAAGTTCCCGGATAATTGGCGCGAGATTTTAACTACGGATGTATATGTACTTTCCGTCAATCTAAAAATTCGCGGAGGGGAAGGGGAATTTGATAAATTTACCGACGCTCTTTATCCCAAATTCTCTCGTATGAGAAGATAATAACCGCTTTTTACGGGTTATTTTATTTCTATTAAAAACTAGTAATGCGCAAGGGAAAATCCCTTGCGCATTTTTTATTTGTTGGCCGTTTTATCGTCGGGAAATAAAAAAGGCTTGACTCGTTTTTTTTTTTTGCTACGATTTCTTAGAACGCCGCTGTTTTCAAGGCACTTGCTTGTGAAAGATTGCATTACGGGCGTTTTAAGATGATTAAACAGGAGAATAGAAATGTCAAGGAAAGCCTTTACTTTAATTGAATTACTAATCGTAGTTCTGATTATCGGTATTTTGTCAGCTATTGCTATCCCCATGTATCAAAGTGCAGTAGATAAGAGCCGCTGGAGCACTTTATTAGCTCCGGCCAAAGCCTTGCAAACTGCCCAAGCCGCTGCTCATATGGAAACCGGAGCTTATGCCGATAATACCAGCGCCTTGGTGGTGTCGTTAGCAGGCGAAGCCGAAGACAATAAATATATTATGGCTGACGCAGAATATAGTATTGATACCAAAAACGATAATCAAAGCACGATTACGGGAGCATTAACGGCATTACCCAATGTGCGCTTATCCATGTTCTTAAAAGATCCGGAAACGTATTTATTTTGTGATGCTAAGACTGGGGATAGTAGAGCCGAGCGCTTATGCGGGAGTTTATTAGGTGGTACGAAAGCCAGCACGAAGGACGGCTACACAAAATATCTATTAGATTATCCCGGCCCATGTGCATGGGCTAACAGTACGGGACAATGTTATACTAGCGAAGAAGCACGTTGCACAGCTTTGGGTATGCCATATAATAATGGAACATGTGGATATAAGAACGAAAATGGTGCTACGATTAATGAAGGCGGTGTTTGTGACGGTGATGACAGTTGGGGTAATAACAGTAATAGTGCTGAGAGATATGAACATCAATGTCGTCATGCAATCGTAAATGAAGATGCAATTTGTCTTTCAAGTGGTTATGGATCCTGTGCAGATTCTGAAATAAATAATGGAGGAATTTGTAAAGTAACAGGAAGACAATATGGTTGTATTCGGGCAATTATTAATGCAGGAGGCGTATGTCTTGGAGAGGGGGGGCAAAATTCTTGCATAAATGTTACAGTTAACGGTGGAAAATGTATTGCAAAAACTTCAGGGGCATGTGCGGGAGGCACCTACACTAATGGTGGGTGTTGCGAAGATTATGGACAAGGTTATTGCCCGTCAGACGCTCCAAAATGTTAGTATATTTTTGAATAAACCCCTCTCTTTTTCTACAATGTAAAAAGGGGGGGAGAAGATGAAAAAAACTATTTATAATTTGCAGTTTAACGAGAGTTTAACCTATCAGCAAGGTCATCTGACCTACACGTGGATACGTGTGCCGGGCGGATGGAATTTGACGGTAGAAAATGCGACGGGGGGAATAACCAATACATTCATTCCGCAGCGCAATGAATTTACCGAAGTGGCGCGCGAAATGGAAAACAAAGCGACGGATATGGTGGGACTGAAAGTCCTTGAAAGAGAAAAAACAAATTAAAATTATAACGATATAAAAAGGGGGGAATAACTACTTTTTCCCCTCTTTCTTAATGGAAAAATTATTCCTCAAACGCGTAAACTAAAGAAAAGTCCTGGTTTTCCCCCTGTTATTTCTTTCTGCATTTGCGCGCGAGATGGCGCCCGATATAGGCTATATTTCCTTGTTTGTGCCTAACTGCACACGTGTTTTCTCAATAAATTCCTAGCAATATACTAGCAAAACCCTTTTATACAGGTTGTTTTCGGTTAGAATAGTGTCGCATGTAGGGTTTCTTGTTATGTTAGGACCCTATGCCACCGGCTTTTCTGCTACATGCTACACCGGCTTTTCCGTTTAGACCCTAGCCCAATACCCCCATTTAATAAATAAAAGGGTCTTGGCAGATCCCCAAACGGATAAATTCAAGAAAATTAAAACTAATTAAAATGCCCTAGATTGTTTTGCCCCATACCCTAGGTACCCCAAAATCAATCTGGGGCGTTTTTGCAAAAATGCTATTAAATTTGCATTTTCAAAAACAGCAAAAAAGGAACAATTTTGTGCCTAAAGATGGCAAAATGGGGAACAAAAATTTAGGTCAATACAAAAATAGACACAATTTTTTTGCCTGCTAAAATCTGCTTAAAGTTGGTTTTATAAAAAATCTAAATTTATCTATAGAAATATATAAAAAATACTTAAAAAATATATATTTTTATATTTTTTATAATATTCTATTTAGAAAATAAAAATACTCTTTTCTACCTGCTTTAGTTAACATAATAAAAATTATCGTTAGTTATTAATATCAAAAAAACGGCCCCCCTTGAGCCGTTTTTTATGACAATTTGCAAAAAATGTAGATTAGGTTGTATTTTGAAAAATCTAATAATCCAAATTAGATTTTCTACGCTAGAAAAAGGGGAGAAAAAGAGACATTTATGTTTTTTTATCAGACCGTAAATGGGGAAAAAGTCCGCTTTTTTAGGGCTAAGAACAAACTCAAAAAAAGTGTTCATCCCCCCTTTTTCTCTAAAATTATGGATTTTGCGTCAGTTTACCGGCTAATACATAGGCTTTTGCAAAGCCTTCGTCAGAGAGAAGATAGAGACGCGAGCGTTTACTGCCGACGGAGCGGACGGTGCCCATTTTCATTTCCCCGCCCAAGACGCGGTCCAGTCTTTCCCCTCCGTAGCCGGACTTTTTGAGAGATTTTGAAAGGGCTAATGCGCTATAGCCGTCGGGGAGGCCGAGTAATACCTTGGCCGCGGCCAGCAACACCAACGCCGCCGTATCGGAGGTAAGTAAGCGGTTTTTCCGACGGAGAAATACCATATTATCTTCCACTCTTACGATTTCCTCCCATAATCGCACATCCGGCATGCTTTGTGTCGAAGAGGGCGCGACCCTTTTGGCGGCGCGTTCTGCGGCGGAAATGGTCGTATTAATTGGCGGTAGCGCCGTTGGTTGGTTTCCCCCCTCTGCCGTCGGCCAATGATGGGGCCACGCGGCAGATCCGCTTCCGGCAGATTCCTCGACGGACGGCGTATAGGAAATAGTCGGGTCTGTTTCGACGAGGTGCGTGGCAGATGCCGCAACAGCCGGTACGCGCGATGTTTTCCGGCCGTCTTTTCCTATTAATTGCAGGAAGTCCGAGCGTTGTTTGTCAATAAAATCAGGGCTTCCTTCGGCTTCAAATTCTTCACCGGAGCGGAATTTGAAACGGATCTTGACCTTATCGTTTGAGCTCTGTTCCATATTGCAAAATCTCCCTCAAAAATGCATTTCAAAAGTTATCCACTGCGTCTTTCACAGCTTATTGACATATAATAAAACATTTTTTGACATATGTCAATATATGTCAATTATATGTCATTTTATGTCAAAATCTTGTGAATAACTATTTTTCTCGACGAGAAAATAAAAAATTTAAGTCTTTGCCTTACGGAAAAAACGCAAAAATCCGGTTGATTTTCGGCAAAAAATGCCACCTAATAAAGATTATTAGATTTTTTTGTGGCTAAAATGGGGCAGGCGCGGGATGTTTTGATTTGGGCAAAATGCAAAAAAAGAGCCTAAAATGAGAACTGCCATTTTAGGCTCCAAACAGCAAAACTGCAAAATTAAGGTTGATTTTGCGTGGTTTATTTTTTAACAACAACCACAATTTGAAGAGTCCTCTGGTATATTCAATAATTTTGAGTAATCAAAGCTAGTTGCTTTCTAAAAGTGCTAAAATAAATCTATGAAACAGTTTGCCCCCCTCCTCTTAAAGTGGTACGGCGTACATAAGCGCACGTTGCCTTGGCGGGATATCAAAGACCCCTATAAAATTTGGATTTCCGAAATTATCCTGCAGCAAACCCGCGTGGCACAGGGGTATGATTATTTTGTGCGTTTTATCAAAAAATTTCCGGACGTTAAAAGTTTAGCCGCCGCCAAAGAGGATGAGGTGCTCAAACTATGGCAGGGCCTTGGCTATTACAGCCGCGCGCGCAATTTACACGCGGCGGCCAAAAGTATGGGCGGAGTTTTCCCCCGCACTTACGAGGGCGTGCGCGCACTCAAGGGAGTGGGCGATTATACGGCGGCGGCTATTTGTTCGTTTGCCTATAATATGCCGCATGCGGTGGTGGACGGAAATGTATATCGGGTGCTATCCCGCGTGTTCGGCATAGATACGCCGATAGACAGTACCGTTGGGAAAAAAGAATTTTCGGCACGGGCGCAAGAGCTACTCGATAAGCAAAATGCCGGCGATTATAATCAAGCCATCATGGATTTCGGGGCGACGTGTTGTACGCCGCAAGCGCCGCAGTGTGGCAGTTGTCCGATGCGGAAATTTTGTGTGGCTTGTGAGAAAAATCTGCAAGATAAATTGCCCGTCAAAACGCAAAAGACTAAAATTTCTACACGTTACTTCCATTATATATATGTGGAGCAAGGTAAATTTACGTGGCTTCATAAACGCGGGGCAGGCGATGTATGGCAAAATTTATATGAGCTGCCTCTTTTAGAGACACCGACGGAAAAATTGGATGTTTCGGCTGAAAAGCAACTCAAAAAATGGTTTGGCGCGGCGCAGGTAATGCCTGCCGGAAAGCCGGTCAAACACGTTTTGTCACACCGCATTATCTATGCACATATATATAAAGTAGTACTCCCCCCCACTCGCAAAGTACCGACGGAATTTTTGCGCGTGCCGATTAAAAATTTACCGAAATACGCTATCTCTCGCCTGGTGCAAAAATTATTGGAAAAGATATAAAAAAACCCCACCTTTCGGCGGGGTTTTATGTATTACGAAACGAATTAGAACTTATATCCTACGGTCAAGCTATACATATCGCTGCGACCTTCGGAGTATTTCATGGGCATGGAATTATATTGGGTGCTGGCAGTTCCATTTAAATTTCTGCCGAAGATATGAGCATAAGCAATGTCAACACTCCATGTATCGTTGCGGTAGCCAAATCCGATACTGCCGATATGGCGATCGTCCACCGGGACCAGTGTGTCCATGGAATGGCGATTAATCGGAGATTTATCAAATACATATCCGGCGCGCACGGCCCAATTTTGGAGGAACCAATATTCCGTACCAAAATTGAGACGGAATGTGTCTTTATAATTCTTCATATTATGGATAGTCGGCGTGGCTTCCATATCTTTGTATTCGATTAAGATTTGGTCGTAAGAGCTCCAGAAAGTGCCTATGATGCCGGCTTCTAACGTCCAGTTATCCGTCGGGCGGAAGGACAAACCAGCCGTGACACTGTCGGGCAAGGTAATGGCGCCTTTCGCATCTGCATCATAAATGTTGCGTGCTGGATAATTCATGCGGGCATCAATACCACCATTTAAATTTTGTTTTACTTTAGTGCGATACATCGCGCCGAAGGCCCATTTTTCAGCCCACTGCGGACGATAGGTAAAGGAGTAATTTCCCCCCCAACTGATACCGGTACCATGGATTCTGTATTGAGAAGCATCTCCCAATGGCGGAGACAATAAAGAAGATTGTTTAAAATCAATTGTCATAGCTTCTAAGCCCATCGCTACGGAAACTTCATCACTGAGTTTTACTGCAATGGTCGGGGTGAAAGAGAAGGTTTCCAATTCCACTTTATAAGCTAAGGTACTGCCAGTCCAGTTTCGGTGATCTTTATATTCGCCGCCTAATCCATAGCGTGAAAAACCGCCGATACCAAAATAAACTTGGTCGCTCCATTGGTAGGTAGCGTAGAAATTAGGTAATGCCCAAACATCTTTTTTTAAAGAGCGGGCATCACCGTTAACAGTTGCTTTTGCATGAGCCGTTACAACGGTGCCGCCTAATTGTACTTGCGTACCTTCCAACTCTGTAATCAAAGACGGGTTAGTAGCTAAAGAAGCCGGTTCAGCTTCGTTGGCCACAGTGGCGCCTCCCATAGCGACGCCGCGGGCACTGTATTCATACAGCGCAAAGCCGGCACCTTGTGCGGTGACAGCAAACATCACAAATGGCAAAACAACCGCCACTAGTTTTTTAATTGTATTTTTCATAAAGGTTTCCATACATAGAAATCCCTCTTGTTGGGCAAGAGGGATATGAATTATTTGGTTAATTGTGTAATTTTATCTTTGGCAAACACACCAAAATAAGTTTTGGTATAGTCTTCCAAGATTTTTTTGTAAGTGTCCAAGGCGGCAGTTTTGTCGCCGGAGAGTTCTTGACTAATAGCTAAAGTAAGGTAAGCTTGGGGTAAAGCAAAGCTGGTCGGATTATGTGCGATGAACTCTTGTGCCGTTTTGATGGAGGCGGCATAATCTTGCGTGGCTTGTTGGGCCCCTGCCAAAGAAATAGCGGCAACAGTGCGCACGTGCGCATTTTTGGCCGTCATCAATTTTTGGTACATATCCGCTGCTTGTGCATAGTTTTCTTGTGTGAAAAGCACATCTGCCAGCAACAACTGTCCGTAATAAGCCGCATCAGAATTCGGATAAGCGGCCGTCAGAGCTTCTACCGCTTGAGTAGCTTGGGCTTGTCCTTGCGTAAATAGTGCCACTTGGACCGCGTAGTATTGTGCCCAACTGTTTTGACGCACTTTTTCTTGATGGGACGTATACCCAGCGACAGCCGCCAATACGACGGCAATTACTATCACACTTCCCAACACCAGTTTGGCATGGGCTTTGCAATAGTCAATCGTTTTAGAAACGAACAAAGTCAAAGAATCTTGATTATTTTGAGTAGTATTTTTAGCCATATATCTTATTATAGTAAAAAAGTAACGGGGCAGGCCAGTTACTCTAACTCCTTTTCCGTAAGTTGGCGGCACTCAATACCGTTTTTATTTAAGAAAATTAAACCGTCTTGACTGCGGTCGTAAAGCGTTTTGAAGAACACGCGCGTAATACCGGCGGCCACAATCACTTTGGCACAATGAATGCAGGGAGAAAACGTTACATACAAAGTGCTTCCTGTTGTGGAAATGCCGTTTTTGGCCGCGAATAAAATAGCATTCTGTTCGGCGTGTAACTCATTTTCATTGGAGAATTTGCCGTGCTCATCATAGAAGGTGCGGCTGGCATGATAATCTTCAAACGAGGGAAATTCTTGGGAGTATTGGGCTTGGTAAACTTTTGCGAAGTAATCTTCACAATGTTCCTGCCCGGAAGCCGTGCCGTTAAATCCGATGCTGATGACGCGGTTGTCTTTTACTAGTACCGCGCCTACATGCATCCGGCAGCAGGTGGATTGATCAGCCACTAACTCGGCCATTTTAGTAAATAATTTATGTTTATGTTTCATATGCCTCTACCATTTCTTAAAAATTAAAAATACGGCGCACACCAGTAAGCAAAATGCCAGCAAGTGATTCCAGCGGAAGTGTTCATGGAAATATAAGGCCGAGAATATCGCAAATACCGTTAAGGTAATGATTTCTTGTGCTACTTTAAGTTGTGTAACGGTAAAATAAGCGCTACCGAGTCGGTTAGCCGGTATTAACAAACAATACTCAAAGAAGGCAATTCCCCAACTAATTAGTATTACTGCCCACAGAGCAGTCCCTTTGTATTTGAGGTGTCCATACCACGCGGCCGTCATGAATAGATTAGAAACTACTAATAAAGCAAAAGGTTTCCACATATACATATTATATTATAATAAGAGGTTAACTGTGAAATGTTGCAATAAAAGAGCCGTTACACGTGTTGTATAACCAGATGCAAATTGATTCCAATATAGAAAGTAGAATTTATATAATAAAAGAATATGAAAAAAATATCCATTTTAATGAGTAGTTTACTATTAATTTGTGGGCTAAATGCACAAAGTTTGCCTACCATTTCAGACGCGCAAACGGCAGATGAATCGGTGCAAGCGATTCAAGCCTTAGCAGACGAGGCAGGCGAGCTCCCCTCTTTGGACGGTGAGTTGACGGTGCAGGATTGTGTACGTATTGCTTTGGCCAATAGTCCCAAAGCAATTAGTGCTCGCTTGGCGGTACAATCGGCGGCAGTTTCTTTAAGTAATGCTAAAAATGTGCTATTGCCTAAAGTATCGGCGGAGATACAAACGGGTGCCACCAACACGAAAATAGCGGGAGCACCACGCAATAATGACCAACAAGTATCTTCTTCTATTGACGCAAGCCTGAGTATTTCTGGGTTGACCGATATCGGGCGGACGATTCGTACGCAACAATTAGCTTTAGAACAAGCGCAACTGTCCTTGGCTAATACCGAAAATGCCATTGTGGCCAGTGTTAAAAATGCCTATTATGCGTTGTTGGCGGCGCAACGGACAGTGCAAATTCGTACCCAATCGCGTGATTTATACCAAGATCAATATGACCGCACAAAAGCCTTCTATGATCAAGGACTGCGCCCGAAGGTGGATGTTACGACCGCGGAAGTGGATCTAAATAATGCTATTTTAAGTTTGATTCGGGCCACGAATTTAGCAAAAACTAAAAATTCTACGTTGGCCAATGTGATGGGCGTTACGCATGCGGAAGAATTCAAATTAAACGGAGAGATTGAAACCGAAGAATTTACTTATACGTTTGAGCAAGCCTTAACGCAAGCATATGCCCAACGTCCCGATGTACACTCTTCTAAAACGGGCCTGCGTATCCAAGAAATCAAACTCACGCAAGCTAAAGCAGCTTATTGGCCTACTTTTACCATGGGGGCTGTTTTTAGCAAGAGCGGCGATGAATTTAAGTTGGACAATGATCAAACTCGTTTGTTTGCCGGAGTGGAAATTCCTATTTTCAGCGCGTTGAAAGTATATAACGGAGTTAAACAGGCGAAGATTAATTTGGCCTCTGCACAAAACAGTGATCGCAGTTTATCCAACGATGTATATTTGGAAGTACAAAATGCTTTTGTAAAATTAAACGAAGCGGCAGAAAGCATTCCGGTAGCGGTTTCTAATGTGGAAAAAGCAAAGGAAAATATGGAATTGGCTCAAGGCCGTTATAATGAAGGTATCGGCGATATGATTTCTTTGAAAGATGCGCAAGTCGCTTATACTAATGCGGAACTGAGCCTACTTACCGCGCGCTATGATTACGCGGTAGCGTTGGCAGAACTTAAACAAGCAATGGGTGCAAAATAATATGAACATACTAAAAACTTTCTTTTCTAAACTATGGCACATGCCGTGGTGGCTTAAATTAATTATTATCCTGCTCATCGTAGCGGGCGGCTGGTGGTTGCATAAACGTTTCATTCGCAAACCTCCTATGCCTAAATATAAACTGGCCGAGGTGAAAAAAGGCGAAATTAAGGACATTGTCAAAGCGTCCGGTCCTTTGGCTCCGATTAATACAACCGAAGTGGGCGCGCTGGTGTCCGGTGAGATTTTGAAAATCTATGTGGATTACAATTCGAAGGTGAAGAAAGGGGATTTAATGGCCTTGATTGACCCGACCCAAGTGCAGGCGGCTTATGAACAGGCGCAGGCCAGTTTGTCTTCTGCCAAAGAGGAATTGGAATCGGTCAAGATGACCTATAATTTAGCGCAGGCCAACCTTAAACGCTATCAAACTTTGTATAGGAAAAACTATGTGGCTAAGACGGATTTGGAGCAATATGAGCTAGCCTTTGCCAATGCCAAAAGCGGCTTAAATTCGGCTCAGTCTCGTGTCATCCAAGCGCAAGCTAGCTTAGACCGTGCGCAAAAAGATTTGGACAATACCCGCATTATTGCGCCGATTGACGGCACGGTGCTGGGTAAAAAAGTAAGCGAAGGGCAATCCTTAACTTCCGGTTATGCCACGCCGGAAATGTTTACTTTGGCGCAAGATTTGACCAAAATGCAAATTGAAGCCAAAGTGTCTGAAGCCGATGTGGTTAAAATTAAACAAGGACAAGAGGCCGCGTTCACGTTAGACGGATATCCGGACGAGAAATTTAAAGGCACCATCCGCCAAGTGCGCACCAATTATTCTGCGTCTTCTTCCTCTAATTCTTCCAGCAACAGCACCACCACATATATGGTCGTAATCGACGTAGATAATACCGAAGGAAAATTTATGCCCGGGATGACGGCTACTATTACCATTACCGCAGATGACAAAAAAGATGTTTTATTAGTGCCTAATGAAGCGTTACGGTTTTCCCCCTCTTTCAATAAAGAAAAATTTACGACCACCGGTGTGTGGGTGATGCAGCGTGGTGAAAAACCCAAACGCGTGGATGTGTCGATTGGCATTATTGCTGAGAAAGAAACCGAAATTAAATCCGGCGATTTACAAGTAGGACAAAAAGTCATTCTTTCCGAAGATAAAACCGGACAAATGGCAGAAGGTTTTGGCCGCCGCAGAAGATAAGGATTTATCATGAGCTTAATTGAAACAACTGACTTATTCAAAACCTATGTTTTAGGAGATGTGCAAGTGCACGCGCTGCAAGGGGTCAGTGTGTCGATTGAGCGCGGCGAATTTGTGGCGGTTATGGGGCCTTCCGGCAGCGGCAAATCTACTTTTATGAACATTTTGGGCTGCTTGGATAAACCCACCAGCGGCAAATATATCTTAGACGGAATTGATGTGACGGCGACAAATTTGTCTAAACTGGCCGGGGTACGTAACCGCAAAATCGGATTTGTCTTTCAGGGGTTTAATTTAATCAGCCGTACGACGGCCCTTGAAAATGTAGAACTTCCGATGATTTACAATCATACCCCTGCGCATTTGCGCCGGAAAAAGGCCTTAGAATGTTTAGAGGCGGTAGGCCTTGCACAGCGCGCCTATCATATGCCCAATCAACTCTCCGGCGGGCAACAACAGCGCGTAGCGATTGCACGCAGCTTGGTGTGCGACGCACCGATTATTTTTGCCGACGAGCCGACAGGAAACTTAGATACCAAAATGAGTATCGAAGTAATGGAATTATTTACGCGCTTAAATAAAGAGTTGGGCAAAACCATTATTTTGATTACGCACGAGCCGGATATTGCCGAATATGCCGGGCGTTTGATTACTTTCCGTGATGGGAAAAAAGTAAGTGATGAGGTGAAAAAATGATTGATACCTTTGTGTCGGTTTTCCGCATTTCCCTCAAAGCCATTTTTGCCAATAAAATGCGCTCGGCACTGACGAGCTTGGGTATTGTGATTGGGGTAGCCGCGGTGATTACGATGTTAGCGGTGGGCTCGGGCACGCAGCAAAATATGAATGAGCGCTTTGCGCGTTTTGGCACGAACACTTTATATTTAGGAAAACCGTGGAATTTAGATGAAAGTATTTCCTCTCCCAAAGATATTACTATGGATGATGTGCGCGCGGTGCGTGAAGTGGCGGGTGTAAAGGCCGCTTCCCCGTATATTACCGATGGCTTTTCGGTGAAATATGGTTTTACGTCTACTTCGGTGGATGTATTGGCAACCGATACTTCTATTTTCGAAGTGTACGACTGGCAGTTGGCGACGGGGCGCACCTTCACCGAGCAAGAAATAAGTACTTATGCGCAAGTAGCGGTATTGGGCGATACGGTGGCAAAAACGGTTTTTTCCGACATGGATCCTATCGGCAAAACGATTATATTTGATGAAATTCCGTTTACGGTGATTGGGGTGATGAAGAAAAACGGACAAGGCGGTTTTGGCTTTGATATGGATGAAGGAACCTTAATCCCCTATACGACAGGTAGAGTGAAAATGAACACCGGTTGGACTTGGCGCAGTAGTGATCGGCTGGCATTGGATCGCGTGATTATTCGGGTGGAAGATATTAATCAAATTGAAAATGTGAAGGAAGGCATTTCAAATGCCGTGCGCAATACCCATAAAATACATCCGATGGCGCAAGATGATTTTGAAATTACCGATATGGCCTCTTGGGTGGAACAGGCCAAAGCCGCCAGCAAAACAATGAGTATTTTGTTGGCAGTGATTGGAATTGTATCTTTGTTGGTGGGCGGTATTGGGGTCATGAACATTATGCTCGTGTCTGTGACGGAGCGCACGCGCGAAATCGGCATTCGTATGGCTATTGGGGCTACCAGTGCCGATATCCGTTTGCAATTTTTGGCCGAAGCGGTGACCTTGTCTTGCCTAGGTGGACTAATTGGGGTACTGATAGGGGTGGGAGTCAGTCTGTTTATAGCTTCCCATGCCGATAATATCCCCGCTCAACTGAATATTTTTTCTATTATTATTTCGTTTGGCTTTTCTGCCGCAACGGGTATTTTCTTCGGGTTTTACCCCGCCTACAAGGCCTCTAAACTCACGCCTATTGATGCATTAAGGTATGAGTAAGTAAAATTTAGTGCTCATTCTATGGAAGTATATATTCATAGGCGCAACCAGTTCCCTTGTAAGAGCCATTAAAAATTTTTTGGCAATAATCACCTTTATTTTTAGTAAATTTGTAATTTGTGTTGATACAACTAAAATATTCGGAACAAGAAATATTTCCGTTAGCCTCAGACATATTTGGTTTATAAAATGAAACGATTCGAAAGGTGCCCCCTTTATAAGGACCTGTTAAACGTACCATATTAAAAGCTATTGTTTCATGATTTTGATACAATTGAAGTGCCCAGTCTTTATTCGTTTTTTGATCTACAACAACACTAGCAATGATTTCACGTGTGTCTTGTTGTAAAGGAATATCTATATCCAATAAATCAAAACGATTTGCATATTCTCCATTGGCTAAGTAATATCGTTCATTCGCAAGCCATACCTGTCTCAGTAATTGTATGGCTTCTGTAGCTTTTGCCTTTTCTACGGCCTTTTCATATTGCGGCAGGGCAATAGCAGATAAAATACCGATAATCAGTACGACGACCAACAATTCAATGAGTGTAAAAGCTTTTTTTGTCGTCATCCCGGACATGGATCCGGGATCCAGTCTGTTTATGAAGGTATTTTCCTTATTAACGGCCTGGATTGTGGGTCCACGCCCGCAATGACGGCTTTTTTGATTGTTTCTATTTTCTTTTTTCATCATCATTTTCTCGTATTTTTATACTCGGGCTCAAACAAGGCCATAAAAAACGGCTGCCTTATTTGAGCCGATCTGAACAACCCAAATAAAACAGCCGTGGTCTGCCGTTCTTGCGAACGGCAAACACTTGGCACAAAACAAACGGCTCATGACTTCCGTTCATTTTGTGCCTATAACGACTGCTTTTGGATTCAGATCGTGTTTTCAGTTTTCTGAAAACAAGTCCGCATTCTACATGCGGTTCCAAAAACAGATTAAATTGTAATTTGCGCCCTTGTGGGGCGGTTTCATCCTCCCTAAATAGGATAATTTTATTATACTAATTTGTTTTTATTCGTCAATCTTTTTCATTTTTCCCCCTCGTCAATGAGGGGCTTTTTTTGCTATCTTAAAAATAGTTGCAATAAAATTGCCATCTTTTGTGTTATATAGATGTGAGGCGTTTATGAGCCAGCGTAGCGATGATGAATTGGTACAAGGGTGCCAGCAAGGGAAAGAGGAAGATTTTAATGAATTAGTATATCGGTATAAAAACAGTTTATACCAATATATTCTGGCTCTCACACGCGACGAAGGAGCCGCGGGAGATATTTTCCAAGAGGTGTTTTTAAGTTTCTACCGTCGTATTGGAGAATATAAACCGGAAGGAAAATTGAAAAGTTATTTATTCACTTCGGCGCGCAATCGGGTACTTAATTATTTTCGGGATCGGGATAAAGCGATTTCTTTGGATGATACCGATGAGGAAGGAACGCCGTATTTGCACCAAGAAGTAGCCGGAAATGATCTTTCACCGTTGGAGGGATTGGCGCAGGCGGAAGGATTAGAAAAAATTCGTATGGCATCGCTCTTGCTCCCCCCCAAACAACGGGAAGCGGTATATTTGAAACAATTAATGACGTTTCAGGAAATGGCCGAAATGTTACAACGCCCCTTAGGAAGTGTACTGGCGGATTATCATCGGGGCATACGTAAAATGCAAGAAGTATTAAAAGAGGAAAATTTATGAAAAATATATGCGAACAAGCGGCTTTGTATTTTTACGGTGAAATGGACGCACAGCAAGCCGCTCAATTTAAGCAACATCTTGCTAATTGTGAGGCCTGCCGACGGGAAATAGCCTTTTTGCAGGCCACGCAGGAGGCTTTGTTCCCCCCCGCCGCGCCGCAAGCGATTGTAGAGCGGGTTTTGCAAGGGAAAAAAATACCTTTTTGGAAACGTGTGTATAAACTGGCTTTGGGAGGAGCTTTGGTGTTGATACTGGGGGTATATGGATTTTTCCATTTGCCTTTGAATCAGACCGAACAGAACAACACGGACTGGATTGCTTATGTGTCTGTAGAAGCGGATACACAATATCAAAGTTTTGTGACGGATTTTGAAGCATTTGAAAACGATTTTTAGAATAAAACAGGAGGGTTGTATATGATGAAAAAAGTAATAATGTTAGCAGCTGTACTGGCTTTGTGTGCGCCGGTATTTGCGGCTGAAGAGCAGGGAAAAGGAGCACCGCAGAAGGATTTCCACCCGTCTATGCATGCTCAAAAGGGCCCGCATGGTATGAAGGGTGGCTTGCAAAAAGGCATGATGTTTGGAAACAAAGAAAACTTGGAAAAAATGAAAGAAGCTCAAGCCAAACATAAAGCTGATTCGGAGCAATTGGAAAAGTTGGTAAAAGAATATAAAAAGGCAAAAGACGGCAGCAAAAAACAAACCGCTGCCCGTGAAGAAATCGCCAAAAAATTAGGCGAAATGCGTGAGGAACAAATCCAAAATCGCCGTGAAAAAATAGCTGGGTTTGAAAAACGCATTGACGAAATGAAGAGTCGTTTGGCTGAAGAAGAAAAACCGGAAGCT
Organism: Elusimicrobiaceae bacterium; assembly: GCA_017528825.1. Taxonomy (NCBI): domain Bacteria; kingdom Pseudomonadati; phylum Elusimicrobiota; class Elusimicrobia; order Elusimicrobiales; family Elusimicrobiaceae; species Elusimicrobiaceae bacterium. The sequence continues at coordinate 32,363 of JAFXOI010000025.1, forward strand.
AAAGAAGCTTGGCTCAATGATATGACCGAACAAGTGATTAAAAACGACGGTAAATTTAATCCGGCTTTTCGGGTAGGACCCAAAGGACAGGGCAGAGAAGGTTTCGGCGGACCGAGAGAAGGTGGCCCGCAAGGCCCGGGGTTTGACGGTGAAGTACATCCTTTACCGATGCCGCCGGCTCCTGCAGAAGAAAAATAATAGCAGTAGTTTCTAAAGCATAAAAAACCCGCCCGGTATGGGCGGGTTTTTTTAAGTATGAAATACTTAGTTGCTCAACGCTTCTTTCCAAGCTTGTTTCTCGTCGTTTAATTGAGTCTTAACGGTATTTACTTTTTCTTGGACAGCTTGCTTAGCTAAGTCGGCAGCTGAAACGGACGAAGAGTCTGTATTAGTCGCCGAAGCAGCCGCTTTGGCGTTTTGATAAGCTTGTTTGGCTTCGATTAATTTTTGACGAGTTTCAGCCGATTTTTGTAATGCTTCTTCTAAAGTTAACGGAGTGTTAGCGGAAGAAGTAGCGGTATCTGCAGTGCTGGCACAACCGGCAAAAGCCATGGCGGCCAACAAGGTAAAGAATACAGTTTTTTTCATGTCAACCTCTTTGTGTAGAATATACCTATATTGTAAAAAAAATACTTTTGTTGTGCAATTTTTTCTTTGCAGAGTTGGGGTTTCCCTCCGAAAATGTTATGATAGAAAAAAAGAGACAGGAGTGCATATGAGCATTTTGGCAATAGCAATTTGTTTGGTAATTGGGATCATTATTGGGGCGGCAGTGTTATATATCTATGAAAAACCCCGTCAACAGGCTTTGGAACAGGAAGTGGTTCGGTTGCGTGGTGAAGTGGCTGACATGGCAGACTTGCGCCGCCAACAGGTCGTTTTAACAGCCGATAATGCACGCCTGAAAGAACAAACGCTTTCCCTGGAAAAAGAGCGGGCTCTTATTGAAAAGAATTTTGCGGATTTGTCTGCTACCTATCAGGCCCAGTTTGCCGATTTGGCCGGTAAAATTTTAGAAGAAAAAACAAAAGGACTTGAAAATAAAAATACGGAAGTATTGCGCCCGTTGGCCCTACAACTGGAAGGTTTTGTCAAACGGGTAGCCGATATGGAACGTATGACGGCAGAAAAGCAAGCCCGTTTAGAAAAAGGCCTCTATGATGTGATGAAATCTACCGAGAAAATTGACCAAAGTGCCGTGAGTTTGGCCAATGCCATTAAAGGCGAGTCTATCGTGCGTGGTAGCTGGGGTGAAGAGGCCTTAAAACATATTTTAGATAGTGCCGGCATGAAAGCGGGGGTGGATTATTTTGAACAAGTTTCCGAAGAAGGCAAGCGCGTAGATGTGCAAATTGCTTTGCCCAATGATCGGTGGATTGTGGTAGATTCTAAGACGATTTTTAATCATTATATGCAGTATTATAACGAACAAGATCCGAAACAAAAAGAGGCGTTGTTAGAGGCACATGTTAAAGACGTTAAGAAAACTATTCGGGATTTATCTTCCAAAAAATACTATAAGAAATTTGAACAGACCGGCGACAAGGTACAACCCGATTATACCTTGATGTTTGTATATCCGGAAAGCGCATTGTTGGCGGCGGTATCCCAAGACACGGAAGTGTTGCAAGAGGCATGGAAAAATAATATTGCGCTGGTGTCGGCTACTTCTTTGATGAGTACGTTAAAAATGGTGTCTAAACTGTGGGATATTGATAAGCAGCATGCTTATATGGAAAGCTGGAAAGAAGACATTGTGAAATTTTTAGAAAAATTTAACGACTTCTTAATCAATTTTGCTAAGACGGAAAATGCAGTCTTAAATGCTGCAGAAAGCATCAAAGTAGCCCGCGGCCATGTGGACGGTAATAAAGGGGCACTCTTACCCGTTGTGCAACGCATTGTGGACATGTATGAAGTGCCGGTTAGCAAAGAAAGCGCTCGCCTGCTTAAACGGTTAGACTATGAATATACCGGCAGTAAAAAACGCGGGGCTACTACTAAAAAAGATACAGAAGAAATTACTTCCCAGACGAATTCTTTGCCTTTTGAGCAGGCATAGCAGGCACGGGTGGCAAGTCCGGCAACGTATCTAGGTTTTTAATTTGACAAAAACCGTTCGTGCATCTTGTTTTGACCAAGTGGCTGTTCCACTCTTTATTTAGTTTTTCCAGTTTCCAATCTTCAAACATCATCATATACAAAGTAGCAGTAGGGTCACCCAAAATAGCATTTCGCTCGTTAGCAGGCAAGAGGGTGATATCTTTGGCGGGGATATCTGATTTGAAGTAGGTACGCAAGTACCAAGAAAACAAATCATCATAAGTGTGCTTCGGAAATCCTTCTACTGTAATTGTATATACATTGGGGGATTGAACGCGCATCATATGGGTGGCAAAAAATCTTGCGTTAGAGCCTAAATAGTCAAATCCATAGGGGGCCTGCTTAGCAAAGCACAAAAGATAGCAAATACAATGCAACAGAATAAGTAATATCATCCATCTAAAGCGGGAAAAGACGGGAGTCAGTAATAGAGCAATAGCCAAAAATACAGCCGGTATAAAGGGTATGAAATAACGGAACATTAGTAACAAGATAATACGAAATGCCAGTATATTCACGGTAAATACCAACAGACCGGGAATAAGCAACAGGATGATTTCTTTGGCATAAGGAATCTTGCGATATCTTTCGTAGCTGATTCCTGCACAGAAGACACATAATAGTCCAATGGTCCACTGCCCCCATCGGTTACTACATAGCTCATGCCAAAATTCAGTTGATTTGTAGTCCGCTAAATTCCAAGTGCTGGGAATCTCTTTCGCCCACCAAATATTGGACCACCACTGTCCTGAAAATTTTGCTCTTCCGATATTTTCCCACAAGTTAGGCCACAGCCACGGCAAAAAACAAATAAAGACAAGTAACGGCACATAAATAAACCATCTGATTTCTTGTTTATATTTCAACGCCAGCAGAAATAAAATCACGGAACAGAGTCCGAACAACAAAGCTCCGAAATAATGCGTGTAACACAATAAAACAGACAGACAGGCATACAAGATCCATTGTCGACGGCTAATGGGCGTTTTTTCCCACACAGAGTGGATCATATTCAGATACAGAAAAGTAAATGAAATGGACAACAAGAGTAGTAAACTGTAGGCGCGCATATACGAAGTGTATATAATGAGCGTCTCGTTAAAACCTAGCAATAGGACAAAAATCCAGCGGGCTATAGAACGGTGTTTTTTGTCTAAGAAAGTAGGGAAATAGTGCCACGCCACGAGTAATGCAACGATCCCGAAAAACAAACTGGGCAATCTGCCTATCCATTCCGGTCCATATGGAAAGATATGGTTCCAGATCCATGTGATGAAAGTGTGTAACGGCGGATGTACATCTATCAGTAAATAGTGTTTTAAAATATATCCCCAAGAGAGAGCCGGATTGGCCGACAGAGCGGTATAAATCTCGTCGTAATCAAAACTGCGCGTAATAGCAATAAACCGCAACACAATACTTTCAAAAAAAAGTATTGCGGCCACCAGCGTAATAGGTTTTGAAAAAAATCGGCGCATAGGAAATAAACGTTTTATTTTCAGAATAAAAAGGTCTCTTTATTATATACAATTTCTGCTATTTATGTGAGAGGATCTCAGTAGCATTTTCAAAAAAATAATTAGATTTTGTTCTTCTAATCTTTTTCCCCCGCCTGAAAAATAAAAAATTGCTAATCCGTTTCTTTTTATCTTATTGCCTCGGAACGATAGAAAATCATATCTTACTGATGTTGTTTAACTTATCTTAATCTCGGGGGTAGACTCAATGAAAATCAGGATGACAGAGGTCTTAGCAGGCCTTTTTATTTTGTGCCCGTTGTTTGTTGCGGCACAAAATATGCCCGCCGCTAAACATGAGCGGCGCCAAGCACAACAAATCGTTGTGTTTGAATATGACGAAGAGGAATTGTGGGAAGGAGAAGCAGTTACGCACGAACGTTCCTTGGCGCAAAGCTATCTTCATATGAAGAAATTGCTTAAGGATAAGACCGGTATACAGTTGGGCGCAGATATCAGCTATACCGCCCAGCGCGGGGCACCGGGTGGCAAGCAAACTGCTATCCAAGGGTATTACTATCCATATATGACGTGGGATGTATTCAAAGACACATTCATGGGTAGTGGCCAAATTAACGTTAACTACAATTTTATTCGGTATTGGGGAATGGAGGGCAGCACTTTGCAGAATCGCTTGGGAGTGGCGGCTGCGCCGAACGATTATACCGCCAATCAAGAAATTTTTTCGCAAGCGTCTTTTACACATACGCTGCCCGGAGAAATGGATTGGCTGAGTTGGACGGCGGGACAATTCCCCCTCTACAATTTTGACGGAGCCAATTATTTAGATAACCAACAAACGGGGCTGATTAATTTTGCCATGTCGCAAAATGCTTCTGCCACGTATGCCAATGCCGGCTTTGGTGGATACCTACAAGCTGCTCCGGGGAATTGGACATTTGTTGCGGGTTATCAAGATGCCAGCAACATCAGCGGTCAAACAATACGGTTGCATACGGCTTTTAACGGAAAATATACGTATTTTGGGTATTTGTCTTATGCTCCGGAAATTCACGGACTGGGGCAAGGGCAATACAGCTTTTTGTATTATTATCAACCGTCCGTCAAAGAACAGGAAGGTATTTCCCGTGGATACTCATTTAATATGAACCAAAATTTGAGCGAAAAATGGGTATTGTCCGGCCGGGCCAACTGGTCTGATGGGCACATTGCTCCCATCAAAAATTCCTATGTCTTAGCGGCTACGTGGGTCAATCCGCTTGAGCGCAATGCCAATGATGCCATCACATTGGGCGTGTCATACAATCGCCTAGACCGTAGTCTCTTAGGAGCGGTACCGTCTGTTCGCAAATATGAAAATGCGGTGGAACTGCAATGGGTATGGGGCATTGGCAAACTCATCACGATCACGCCGGATTTACAACTCTATCCGAAAGCGGCCGTGGGAGATGGACATAAATTTGTAACCGTAGCCGGCCTACGCGCTGCGGTCTTGTTGTAAAAAATAACAGGGGGTAATAATCATGGAAGAATTACAATTAGGAACTAGATATCCGACTTTGGCTTTTATTACGGGCGGCGGCGGTTGTGCCGAAGACGGTATCCCGCCTCAACCGTTTGAAACGTTCTGCTATGACTCTGCATTGTTGCAGGCCAAAATTGAGAACTTTAATATCGTGCCGTACACCTCGGTATTGCCCAAAGAACTGTTTGGCAATATTGTGCCGGTCGATAGTGTACTAGACCAATTCAAACACGGTGCGGTATTGGAAACAATTATCGCCGGTAACGGTGCTCGCCAAGAAGAACACAAAGCCATTGCTACCGGTGTGGGCGTGTGCTGGGGTAAGGATAAAAAAGGCAATTTAATTGGCGGCTGGGCGGCAGAATATGTGGAATATTTTGACACGTTTATTGACGACGATATTGCCAAAGGTCATTGTGAAATGTGGCTTAACAAATCACTTAATCACGAATTGGAAATTCGCGGAGTGGCTAAACACAGTGATTTCCAAATCTGGCACAATTACGTCAATATCACCAAGCCCTTCGGTTATTGTTTAACCGCTATGGGTTTCTTGAACTTCAAATTCGCGCCTTTAGCTAAAGCGAAAGACGCTATGCCGTTGGATTAGTATTATCTTGGGGGAGTTATGGCAGAAAATCAAGTTAAAAAACTAGGCGTAATCGGTCTAGCCGCCATTGTGGTTAGCTCTATGGTTGGGGGCGGGGTTTTCTCCCTCCCCCAAAATATGGCCGCCGGAGCCAGTGCAGGGGCGGTGCTGCTGGCGTGGCTGATTACGGGTATCGGGATTTATTTTATCGCCAATACTTTTAGTATTTTGTCGCGCGTAAAGCCGGACTTGACCGCCGGTATTTATATGTATGCGCGCGACGGGTTTGGCCCGTATGCCGGTTTTACCATTGGGTGGGGCTATTGGCTATGCCAAATCTTTGGCAATGTGGGTTATGCGGTTATTACAATGGACGCGCTCAATTACTTTTTCCCCCCTTATTTTCAGGGCGGAAATAATTTGTGGTCCATTGTGGGTGGTTCGGTGCTGATTTGGTTTTTCAATTTTGTCGTTTTGCGCGGCGTGCGTCAAGCGGCGATTATGAATTTGATTGGTACGATTGGAAAACTGGTGCCGCTACTTTTATTTATCCTAATTTTGCTGTTTAGTTTTCACTTGGATAAATTTGATTTTAACTTCTGGGGCAAACTGGCCGAGGACGGCAAAACACTAGGCGGATTGGGAGCGCAACTCAAAAGCACCATGCTCGTGACCTTATGGGCCTTTATCGGTATTGAAGGCGCGGTGGTCATGTCTAACCGTGCCAAAAGTCAAGCGGCCGTCAGCCGGGCTACGTTTCTTGGATTTTTGGGTTGTTTAGTGATTTATATCGGGCTTTCTGTGTTGCCGTTTGGATTTTTGACACAAGCCGAAATCGCCGCGGTGGCCAATCCTTCTACCGCCGGAGTTTTGGAAAAAGTAGTCGGTCCGTGGGGCGCGTGGCTGATGAATATCGGACTATTAATTGCGGTATTATCCTCGTGGCTGGCGTGGACGATGATTACAGCCGAAATTCCGCAGGCCGCGGCACAAAACGGCACGTTTCCCAGACAGTTTGCCAAAGAAAATGAGAACGGGGCCCCGAGTGTGTCTTTGTGGGTAACCAGTATTTTAATGCAACTGGCCATTTTACTTGTGTATTTCTCCAACGATGCGTGGAACACTATGCTCTCTATCACGGGTGTAATGGTACTTCCGGCGTATATTTTCAGCACCGCTTATTTATGGAAACTGGTGGAGGACGGAGAGTATGCGCGCGTGAGCAAAACCGGTCGAGCAGGGGCGCTGTTTACCGCCACAGCGGGCACTTTGTACGGTTTGTGGCTGGTGTATGCGGCGGGCGTGAAATATCTGTTCCTAGCGGTTATTTTCCTAGCGGCCGGAGTGCCGGTGTTTATATGGGCGCGCAAACAACAAAACGACGGAAAGCGTATTTTTGCCGGAAAAGGCGAAAAATGTTTTATGGGACTTTTGGTGTTATTTGCACTGGTGGCGATATATGTATTTAGCCGCGGTCTTGTGAAGATATAAGCCTAAATCCATGGGGAATAAAGTAGTACGACACAGCCCGGTCATTTGACCGGGCTGTTTGTGAAAAAAGAGCAAAAATTATAGGTCATTATCTACATATTCCCAACCTAGCGCTTCATATTGCTTACAAATCTTACGGCCTAAATCGTTGGTCTCTGTAATACAAGCATTATACCAACCATCTACTGCTGAATCATCATTGTAGATTTTCTCTTGAGTGCTACGTAGGGCATACAGATCTCCTTGAGCTCCTGTTCTATAAATTTCAATATATCCACCAGAACTAGTAATACCTGCACCATACTGAAAATATTTTGTAAAGCAACTATTAGCATCCCACTCGCAGGGTAATTCCACATTTGCAAACTCTTCATATCCTATTCTATCACTTGGCAATCCGTTTTCCATAATATACACTTGCATTTGTCGTTTCATGGTTGCAATATTAGTCATGGCTTCGGCGGCGCGGGATTTTTCCACTGCAATCGTATATTGCGGCAAGGCAATGGCCGACAAAATGCCTATAATCAATACGACCACTAATAATTCAATCAGGGTAAAACCTCTTTTATGTTTCATACAAGCTCCTTTTTGTTTTTGGAACAGACATAAAAAACGGCCGCTACGCTTGAGCCTATCTAGGTAACCCAATACATAACAGCCGTGGTCTGCCACTCTTGCGAGTGGCAAACACTCGGCACTAAACAGCCGGGTAATTAGTCCGTCCATTTAGTGCCTAAAACGACTGTTCTTGGACCTAGATAGTGCCTTGTCTGTACAAAGCTCTCCGTGTTCTGCACACGGTTCCAAAAACAGAATAAATTGTAAGCAGGGGATTGGCCTGCGGTACTACCTTGATAGTATAGCTTATTTTTGCTTTTATGCAAACAGAAATTTTTTTATATAATAACTGCTATGGAAAAAGACGAAAAAGATACTTTTCTCCCCCCTTTTTACCGTGCGCTGAAAAACTACGCCAAGGGAAAACCCGCGCTGTGGAGTACGCCCGGCCACGCCAGCGGAAACGGCTTGAAATCCTGCCCGGCCGGGAAGGATTTTTATGAGTTTTTCGGACATAATTTATTTCAAACCGATATGTCTAGCAGTGTTGAGGAACTGGGCTCGCTGTTAGAGCATGAAGGCGCTCCGGCCGAAGCGGAAAAACGCGCCGCCGAAGCATTCGGGGCCGATACCACGTTTTTTGTGCTAAACGGTACGTCCACCGCTAATAAAGTGGTCTTTTTTGCCACGGTTAAACCCGGCGATTTGGTGCTAGTGGGGCGCAATTGCCATAAATCTATCATCCATGCCATTATCATGAACGAGGCCATTCCCGTTTATTTAACTCCTAAGCCGTGTTCGTATGGAATGATTGGCCCGATTGATTTTAGTCAATTAACCAAAGAAAGCATCCGCGCCAAAATTGCCGCTAGTAAATTAACCACTAACCCCAAAGCGGCCAAAGTGCAATTAACCGTGATTACCAACTCCACCTACGACGGCGTGATTTATCACGCGGGAAAAGTTAAAACACAACTGGCCGACTTGACTCATTTTTTACTTTTTGATGAGGCCTGGTACGCGTATGCGGCATTTCACCCGTTTTATGAACACCGTTACGCAATGGCCCCGCGCGCCCGTCGGCGTATGCAGATGCCGGCTTTGTTTGCCACGCAGTCCACGCATAAACTGCTCTTGGCGTTTTCGCAATGCTCTATGCTTCATTTCCGGCAGGGTTCCGGCCCGCAAGAGTTGGACCCGCAAGGCCTCGTAGAAGCCAATTTGATGCATGCCAGCACGTCGCCTTTTTATCCGCTGTTTGCCTCGTTAGACGTTAATACGCAAATCATGAAAGACAGCGGCTATGACCTCATCAACAAAGCACTGGATATTGCGTTGCGTTTTAGAGCAGCTGTCCGCCGTGCCGGAGCGCGTTTTGCCAAGAGAGGTGACTGGTGGTTTACCCCATGGCAACCGGTGGGTAAACGACTGGAAAAAGATCCGGCGCATTGGGCCTTAAAACCCAACGATAAATGGACCGGGATGCAGATTAAGCCAGAGGATGATTATATTTTAGATCCCTTAAAAGTAACCTTATTAACGCCCGGAGTGTGCGCCGACGGAACCATGGAAAATTTCGGCATTCCGGCGGTGGTAGTCAAAAAATATATGGCCGCGCGCGGTGTGGTGGCTGAGAAAAACGGATTTTATAATTTGCTTTTCTTGTTTGCGCCCGGCGTGAGTACCACCCGCACCGCACAACTACTGCGCGTACTACACGATTTCAAATTAGAATATGCCGATAATACGCCCGTTTCCCAATGGTTTCCGACGATTTATCAGGCACATCCGTCTCATTATCAAGGAATGGGCCTGGCTGATTTATGTCGGAAAATGCATGCATTTTTGAAGGAGTATGATATCATGCGCCGTAGCCAGGATTTGTACACACATCTGCCCGAACAGGCACTTGCTCCGCATAAAGCGTATTACGGTTTGGCTTCGGGCCGCACGGAATATGTACCTTTAGAAGAAGCGGCCGGACGTGTGAGCGTATTTGCTATTCTGCCTTATCCCCCCGGCGTGCCGGTAATTATGCCCGGAGAGCGATTTGGGGCAACAGATAGTCCGGTGATGGATTATTTGCGTATCAATGAAGAGTTTGACAATCGTTTCCCAGGGTTTGAAACGGAGTTCCACGGCGTTAAAAAAATGTGGGAAAATGGTCGTCTGCGCTACTATGTGTGCGTGCTCAATAAAACTAAAAAAGGCGGCAAGGTGTAAAATTATTCGGTCGGCGTTTTTTCCGAAAAGTACACGGCAGCAGATAATTTATGAGCATTGCAAAACGCTAGAATTTCCTTACGCAAGTTGTGCCAGTAGTTCCCATTATTCTCTTCGTAAATTTGATGATATAACGCCTTCAAATGCGGCTGTTTTTGCGTGATATACAGTAACACTCGATGTAATGCCGAAGCGCGCAACTTTAAATTTTCAAAGGCGTATCGATCTACAAATCCTAAAGAGGATTGCACTAGGTTTTTCCAATCCGTTAGTCCGGGGCAAACCGGGGCCACGTTGAGCCAAGTGCGAATGCCTGCCCGGTGTAGGGTTTCTAAAGCCGCTAGGCGCTCTTGTATAGCCGGAGCGCCGGGTTCTATTTGTTGACGGATTTCATCTTGGTGGGTACTGACAGAAATACCGACTGTCACTTCCGGTATTTGTTTCAAAATATCAATATCTCGCAGTACCAAAGGAGATTTAGTCAAAATAGTAATTTGCGCGCCGCTGTGACGTAATTGCTCTAGTAATTGGCGGGTTAAGCGGTATTTTTCTTCTAAAAAATTATAACAGTCAGTAACCGAGCTAAGTAGTATTGTTTTGCCTTGCAAATCAAGCGGTTTATGAGAAATGCTGCGCGTTTTGACATCTAGAAAATCGCCCCATGCTTCTTCGTGACTGGTGAGCCGTTTCATATATTCAGCATAACAATAGATACACCGGTGCGGACATCCCACATAGGGATTAATGACATAATCAAATCCCGGTAATTTGGAAGGCGTAATATATCCTTTGGTCACTATTTCTTTTACGGTAAGCATAGCAAGCAAGTTCCTCACTAAGTGAGATATTTTATATTATAGCAGTATGAGAGAAGCATTTGAATTAATCAAAAACGCTCAAAGTGGCGTTGTATTTACTGGGGCAGGAGTGTCTGTGGAAAGTGGCATTCCCCCCTTTACCGGTGCGGGTGGCCTATGGAATAAGTATGATCCAAAATTTATTGAACTGGATTTTTTCTACCGTGATCCAAAACGCAGTTGGGAAGAAATGAAAAAGATTTTCTTTACCTGTATGGAAGAAGCGCATCCCAATAAAGCGCATGAAGTCATTGCACAACTGGAAAAGAGAGGCGGCTTTCAAGGGGTAATTACACAGAATATCGACGGATTACATCAAAGAGCCGGCAGTAAAAATGTGCAAGAATTTCACGGCACCATTCATCAAATGCACTGTCTAAACTGCGGTCGCAAATACCGCACGGAAGATATTGATTTAACAGAAGTTCCCCCCACTTGTTTATGTGGAGGAGTGCTCAAACCGGATTTTGTTTTTTATGGGGAAGGAATTCCCCCTGCGGTGTATGCCCGTTCCGAAGAGATGGCGTGTTCGTGTGATGTAATGATTATTGTGGGGACCGCCGGACAGGTAATGCCGGCGTGCAGCATGCCACTAACGGCTAAACAGTACGGGGCTAAAATTATTGAAGTCAATACTTTGCCTTCTGCTTTTACAGACACCGTGAGTGATTATTTCTATCAAGTGAAGGCTACAGAGTTCTTTGCCGAATTGGAAAAAGAGTTATAAAGAGAAAACCTATGGAAAAACTGCTGGCCTGTTTTAAAGGATTTTGTTTGTGGATAGAGCGTTGGACGCATATCCCGGAGCAGATGTGGCGTTTTTTAATGATTGGGGCCCTTAATACGGCTTTTGCGTATGGACTGTATGCTTTGTTTATTTTTGTAGGATTACACTATACGCTGGCGGTATTATTGTCCACGGTAATCGGTATTTGTTTTAGCTTTAAAACCTTGGGCGGGCTGGTTTTTGATAATCCCGATAACCGACTGATTTTTAAGTTTTTTGCCGTATATACCGGGTGCTATTTTCTAAATATTTTTCTGCTGGGTCTGTTTAGCCGCTATGTGTGGAATAATCTATATGCGGCCGGCCTGTTTAGCTCGCTAGTGGTGGCGGCGGTCAGTTTTTGCATTAATAAATATTTCGTATTTAAGAAATAACCTGTTGCGCAATTTCTTTTTCTGTTGTACGCATAGCTTGCAAGGTGTCACCCAGTAATTTGTCCAGTTCCCACCCCAACATCTCTGCGCCTTGTCTAATAATGTCGCGCGAGCATCCGGCGGCAAATTTTTTATCTTTAAATTTTTTCTTTAGACTAGCTAGCTCCATATCTTGCGTACTTTTAGACGGGCGCATGCGAGCCGCGGCTCCGATTAGTCCCGTCAGTTCGTCTACCGCAAACAATACTTTTTCCATTTCATGCTCGGGTTTTACATCACAAGAAATGCCATATCCGTGTGAACAGACGGCGTGTACCAATTCTGGTTCGGCTTGAATTTCGGCCAGAAGTTCGGGTGCTTTTTTACAATGTTCTTGCGGAAACTTTTCAAAATCAATATCGTGCAGTAAGCCGCACAATCCCCAAAAATCTTTTTCCGCGCCATAACCCAGGTTTTCGGCAAAATGGCGCATTACCGCTTCTACGGTAAAAGCATGTAAAAGATGAAACGGCTCTTGATTGTATTTTTTGAGCAAGGCAATTGCTATGTCGCGAGTAATAGCGGTACTAGTCATTTTTAACTCCTAAATTATCCCAATTATATTCATCGGTTAAAAAGATACGTACCGACGGGTCTTTGGCAATCAAACGGCGCATAAAATATTTTTTGAGGCTGGGTCGTTTGGTGGTATTGTAACAAATGGCTTTCGGGTAATTAGGGAAATAAGCCTTTAGATAAGGATAGAGGCCCATCCCGCTAGAAATACCCCATGGTTGTATTTCTTCAATACGATGTTGAGTTTTATCTACTAAGGCTTGTGTTTGTTCGGCATTGAATTCTTTTTCGAAACCGGTTATAAATAAAATCACCCGCAATCCGTTTTGTGTGAGCAGTTTGGCTTGTGCATCGTCTTTATAAGGCGGTTCAAAAATTAAATTTTCAAGCGGTACACCGCACAGGCGGGCAATGTTTTTGACCTCGTCTATTTGTGCTTGTGTGAGGGAGCTTTTCATATCAATCCAGAAAAAGTTTTCGGCAGGCTCTTTCGGAATAGAAAAAGCAGCTTGCAAGGTCATTTTATATTTGAATTGCCGCGGATCATGCGCTACATATAGCGTAGGATCGTTGGGCTGCGTGTATAAATCAATTTCAAAGCCGTGATAGCGTTTGGATTTAGTAAGCATCCGTTGGCGTTCATTGGTTTGGTGAATGAACGAAAACGCCGTAGGCCCCCAAGATCCCGTCGGTGTTCCCAGATAAGGGGTGGCTATGGGGGTAATAGGGCGCAGATGATTGCAGACCAAAATGTACGACACTCCTGCATAAATACCCACTAAAATAGCCAATAGCACGATTATTTTGCTCAAACGATATAACCAGGTATGTTTTGTTTTCATGAAAATCTCCTCAAGAAAGTTAAAACGGCAAAGCGGTATATTGATCTTGCATCCAAATGCGTACCGTAGGGTCTTGGTGAATGGCGCGAGTCAAGAAATATTTTTTGAGGCTGGGCCGCTTGGTAGTGGAAGAATAAATCGCTTTATTATATTTTGGGAAATACGCTTGTAAATAGGGATATTTGCCCAAGCTGGCCGCAATGGCCCACGGATGATAACGACGCAATAAATCTTCCAATTCTGCATTGAGTAAAATTCGTTTTTGCGGATCATTTTCATCTTCGTGAAAATGCGAAGAAATCTGTAGCAAAATAGGGAAACCGTTGGCACTTAGTAAATCGGCTGTTTCTCCCCCTTTCACTTCAAAAAAGATACGTCTGGGATGGATGTGATATTGTTTGGCAATTTGTTTGATATATTGAATATCTTCTTGAGTTAATGGGGTTTTCAAATCGAGCCAAAAAGTTTTTTCTTCCGGATGTGCTATTGCCGCAAAAATTTCTTCCAATGCCGGAGCTTTTGCAAAGGTGGATGCATCGTGCGCGGCTACTAATTTTTTTTGGTATTTGCTCACGTCTATTTCAAAGCCATTGAACGCTTTTTCTTTGGTTTGTGCGCGGTGAACGGAATTGACTGCATGTAGCATGTTTACGTCGGGCCGTATGTCATAAGAAGCTACTGCGGAAACGGGTGCAATCGGCTGTAGCGGCTGCATTTTTAACCAAATGTATCCGTACATGGATGTGGTATAGAGTAAAGCAATAGCGCAAAGCAGAACAAAGATTTTGCAAACGTTTTTCATAGGCATAAAAACGCCCGCCGGAGCGGGCGCTTTTCCAAGTATATTAGAAGCGATTCGGTTCTTTGCTGGGCAAGATGTAGAACACTAACAAAGTAAGAGGCCCTACAACCGGAATGAACACTAACAGTACCCACCAACCGCGAAAGTTAATATCGTGCAAGCGGCGCACAGTTAAACCCAAGCTGGGAAGAAGTAACACTAAACTGTAAATGTAATACAGCGTGCGGAACAAAGTTCCGACAGAGCCACTCATGGTTCCTAAGGCTGTCAAAATGACCAAAAAGATCAAATTGAACAACGTAAACAGCCAAAACTGTTTGCGGGTAGCACGGCCTTTGAAATCAAAGAAATGCTGAGTAATTACGTCCATGAAATACGTTTTAAACATGCCTTTTCTCCTTGATGAAATAGACTACTCTCATACTATAGCATTTTTTAGCTTTTTTGGCTATTTGTAGAAATGACTAAATTCTTTCAAACTTTCGTTTAGTGCTTTGGCGCTTACCGGTGTGTCTGTGGAGGTAAAATCTTCGTCGTAGGTTACCATGCCGCCGTAATTATTTAATACAGAGATTTTATTGCCTTCCTGCACGGCTTTGTTGGTGTAACTGGAGATAATCGTCCAAGGACGCGGAGTAGTGTCCAGCAAATCATAGCCCGAGCTATAATCGGACACTGCATTGTTGCAAAGCAGTGCATGGCGTAAAAGCAGAGGCACAATATCATAGTGGGCGGTGCGGCGATCTACTTGCTGGCCTTGCATACCGGGCCACCAAACTAGTAACGGAACCCGCGTTTGGTATTTTGCAAAATTACTGTTATGGCCCCAAAAATTGTGACGGGTATCGTTTACTTCTTGTCCGTGGTCGCCTGTCAAAATAATCACCGTATTTTTATCTAATCCTTTTTCTTTCAGACGGGTAAAAACCTGGTGCAACAGTCCGTCAATATAGTGCACAGAATTTTTATAACGGTTCAAATACGGGGTCGGATCTGTATTTTTGGTTAATAACAAATAGTTCATCACGTCCGGCGCACTGGGGGCAAACGGCCCTTGATAATCCGGCGGTAAGGACTGCCCGTGGGCGGAGTCATAAAATAAAAATCCGAAGAAAGGTTGCTGGGGATTGCGTGTATCTAAGAAATGTAAAAAATCTTGTTGCGCATCTTCGTCACGTTGCCATTTCTCTTCTCCCTTAGAAGATAAGCGTAAATTTTCAATGTCAGCAAACACATTTTGGTTAAACTCAGGACTGTTTAGGCGGGAACTGGCAAAAATGCCGAATTGATAGCCCTGTTTATCCAACTCTGCCATTAAGACAGGACGCATTTTGGCACCGGTAATAGTATCCCAATAAGCATAAGGCATAGAATAAAACAGGGAAAACACGCCTGCTTCGGTGGCATTACCGCCTGATAAGTGATTCGTAAAATAAAAGGCATCAGGGGCATTTTTATAAGCCGCATAGGTGTAAGGCATCGTTTGCGCAGTAAAAGAATCGGCCCGCCACGCATCAATCAAAATGACTAGGATATTGGGCTTTTGCTGGGGCGCGCAAGATAAGGGAGCCACCGGATAATTCAAAGCACCGGCCCGCGGGGTTTCATAAGGCTCGTGTTTCGGCTCAAAACCCATTTTGCGCAGACGTCGGTTCATGCTCATGGGGTTTGCCCAAGGTAGATAGGTTACTTGCGTGAGGACTGACGGAACTAACATAAATTTTCCCCAAGCATACATGCCATTATATCCGGCAAAACACAGCACCGCCATTAAACTCATGCAACTCATCATTTTGACGGATAATTGCCATTTGCAGGCCAGACGTACTAGTCCCCAAGTGGCTGCCAAAATAACAATTAAAGCGACCGCTAGTACGAAGTAAGTGGAAGTTGGAAAGACAAAAATTTCTCGTCCGGCCGGACCAAAAAAGAGTTGCAACATAGCCCCACTGATATGGAAGCGATATTGCGTATATACAAAAATGTCCAGCAGTAGCGTGGTGTTTACTAAAAATCCTATCAGCAGACTGCCCCAATAAGCTGTTTTTTCCCCTATCAGGCGACACAAGGCCAGCAGTATGAATAAACCCAGTGCCAGTAAAAAGAAATGTCCCGTGATAAACAGGGCGGTAAAAATCCCCCCTGTTACGGTAGGATAGAACCCGCTGATCATAAAATAAATCAGCGCCAACAAACAGCACAACACATATTCTGCGCTACAGAAGGAAAAAATTTGTTTTAGGTTCATATATAAATTATACCTATTTCGTGTGTGGGAACAGTACGTCAATTGTTTCAAGCACGGCTAACAGACAAATTTGTTGAGCGGTTGGCCGTAGTGGGTTTTTTTCCACAATTTCTTTTCCGATATGTATATAGTTGCGGTGCATACGGGCCGCGCGGCAGAGACGCAAGACGTGAGCAGGCAAGAGTTGTTTTTGCGCGTATATGCTCAGTAAATCGCTGAGGTTTAAATCAAAAACAGTTCTGGACTTTTTCCCGTTGGGAGCGGCCTGCGTGAGATGTAATTTTTCATGTAAATAGAGGGCCAGTAACAATTCTAATAAAGCACCGGATAATACGACCACACTGCGTACGTGTTCTAATAAATAATTTAAGATTAATTCATCAAACTGTTCAAGCACCAGGGTGCGATAGATTTTTGGCACGCGGGCCAGTTGTTTTTGTTTGCGGAAATAGTCCACGTGCGCCAAGGATTGAGGTGTAATTCGGCCCAGTTTAGTTTGCCAAGCATCAGGCAATTTGGACGGACAACGTACGCTGATGGTACGTTGGGCATAACGGCTTAGCGTACTGATTGGAGTATAACCGGGCAAAGTGCTTTCTTGTCTGATTTTTAGTCCGGTCATGAGTTTTTTTGTCTCCGGATCTTGGGGGATGAGCTGTTGTAAAATACGGGCACAACAGATCGCTTCTTCCGCCATTTGCAACGAAATAAAGGCTTGTAGCAAAGCAGGATGATACAAGGATTCTTTTTTCCCCTCCGGCACGTACAAGCGCAACAGTTGATAAATTTGCACCATTTGGCGATACTGAGCGCTTAGGCGTAAATCCGTGTATAGACGTTCCAAGTCGTCTTCGAAAGGACGGCCGGATAGTATGGCAGTTTTGATGCTTTCCACGCGTCGCTGAGAAGTATTTTTTAATAAACCGGACATAGTCTTATCATAGCAAATGTAGAAGGAATGAACGATTAAGATTTACGCGGTTTGCTGAAAAAAAGACATTTTTAATTTTCTTGTTTGGCCGTTTTGTTGTCGGGAAATAGAAAAGGCTTGACTCGTTTTTTTTTTTTGCTACAATTTCCCAGAATGCCACTGTTTTTCAAGACACTAAGTCTTTAAAGGTTGTACTGTGGGCGTTTTAGGCTGTTTAACAGGAGAATAAAAATGTCAAAGAAAGCCTTTACTTTAATAGAGTTGTTGATAGTAGTACTTATTATTGGAGTATTAAGTGCTATTGCTATCCCAATGTATCAAGGAGCAGTAGACAAAAGTCATTGGAGCACGATGTTACCGGGAGCCAAAGCGATAAAAGACGCAGAAGAAGCTTTTAAAATGGCCAATGCGGGATATACCGACACCATGGCTAATTTAGACGTAACAATGGAAAACAATGATTTAACATTTAATTTAATTACTCCTAATAATACATCTGACCCCAATGTAATCAGAGTAA
>JAFXOI010000026.1 GCA_017528825.1 Elusimicrobiaceae bacterium
CCAATCCCCAATCCCCATTGAAAATATTAATTATCATTTTAAATAAAAATTTCATCTATAAAATTAATTAATATTAATTAAAAAAAAATAATTAAAAAAATAAATTACATTATTAACAATACTAATAAAAAAAAAAATAAAAAATAAAATGTCAAACTCAGAAGACGAAAAAAAATACGTCATTAGTTTAGATCTCGGCGGTTCAAACTCAACCTTCGGAATAGTCAATAAAAAAGGCGAAATTCTCCGTCGTATAAACATAAGCACTCAAACCCACGAAAACGCAGAAGATTACATACAAGCAAGCATCGAAGCACTAAAACCTTTAATCGCAGAATTCGGCCGAGAAAATATATACGCAATGGGCATCGGCGCCCCAAACGCAAACTACTACAAAGGCACAATAGAACACGCAGTGAACATATCATGGGCCCACACAACAATCGTACCAATCTGCCAAAAATTCTCAGAAAAATTAGATAATCTACCCTGCTTCCTCACAAACGACGCCAAAGCCGCTGCCCTCGGGGAAAAGAACTTCGGGGTGGCTAAAGGAATGAAAGACTTTATAATGATCACATTAGGAACTGGATTAGGAACCGGTATAATAGCCAATGGAGAGATAGTATATGGTCATGATGGATGTGCAGGAGAGTTAGGTCATTTAACTATAGATTATACAGAGAATGCGAGGCAATGTTTATGTGGAAAAAAAGGGTGTTTAGAGGCCTATGCAAGTGCCAAAGGGATGATTAATACTACACAGGAATTGCTTAATAAACATCCGGAATTGGAAAGTAAATTAAGAGATTTGAGGGAAGATGAAATGAATGCGTATGAAATATATTTAGCAGCGAAAAAGGGGGATATTATTGCTAATAAGGTGTTTGAAATAACGGGGGATGTGTTGGGTAAGGCTTGTGCTAATTTTACGTTGTTTTCCTCGCCTGAAGCGTATATATTTTTTGGAAGTTTGAGTGAGTCGAAGAATATTTTGTTGCCTATTATTGAGTTGGTGTATAATAATAATGTGATGAAGGTGTTTAAAAATAAGGCGAAGTTTTTGTTGAGTGGAATTAAAGGAAGTGATGCTGCTTTGTTGGGCGCCGCTGCTTTGGCTTGGGAAGGAATTGAAAAAAAAAATAATGTAAAATAATATTTTGATTATAAATTAATTTATAAATATTAATATGAGTTTTAAATATTTTTTTTAATATTTTTTTTTTAATATTTTTTTTAATATTTTTATATTTAATTTATATTTTTTAATTTATAATAATAAATTTTTACATAATTTTAATTATTTTTATAAATAAATTTTATGTCTTCAACAAATTATTCTTTAGATTTTAATTCACTTTCTTTATCAAAAAATTTAACTAATTATTCAAATTCTTATAGAAAATATTTCAATACGGAAAATTCGTTTTTACATTATTCGCCTAAAACTTTGACTACTTTAGATAGCATCAGTCCATTTGATATTAATTACGTAGAAAGAAATAAATATTTAGCAAGTATGAAACAAAAACCGGATTTTAATTCATTGCTACTTTCAGCGAAAAACATTTCTAATTTTAATAATAATAATGAATTTAAAACAAATGATGAAAAATTAAATGAAAAATTAAATGAAAAATATAAAAATAGA